>CAZDEU010000224.1:0-3468 GCA_964504265.1 uncultured Bacteroidales bacterium | reverse complement strand
TTTATAAGTCCCTTTTTAGGAATAATGAATTCAATATATTTATACAATCCTTTTTCAATAAAAAAAGACAATATTTCTTCAGGGTGATAGCCATCGCAGTAAAATGCACCTGCAATAGCGCCGGCACTGGTTCCTGAAATAACATCAGGATAAATTCCTTTTTCGTTAAGAGCTTTAAGAACACCAAGATGAGCAAAGCCACGAGCACCTCCACCACTTAGCACTAACCCAATTTTAAATTTCTTATTTGTTTTACGCATAATTTGTTAATAATAATGTATAAAAATTTGCTTAAGTGAAAAAATACAATAAATTTGCCATTTTAGATTTTGTACCTTCGTAAAAATAATAATATTTGCCTTAAAAAGCAATGAATAAAATAAAAAAAATACTAAAACATTTATTTAAAGAGCAAAGGATTAGGTTTCTGATTTTATTAAGAAACACAGACCAGAAAAAAATCATATATGCCTTGTCGGCTCTCACAGGGTTAGTTTGTGCCATAGCAGCAGTACTTTTGAAAAATACTTTGCATTTCACTCATTATTTCGTTAGCGAATATTTGTATTTTGGTACAGGTAATTTCCTTTATCTGGCTTATCCACTAATGGGTTTATTCTTAACAGTTATATTTGTCAACAAAGCTATAAAACAAAAAATAAGTCACGGTGTAAGCCGAGTACTTTTTGCAATTTCGCAACGAAGCGGATTGATAAAGTTGCACAACACATTTTCGTCAATAATAGCCTCAACGCTTACTATAGGGTTTGGTGGTTCAGTAGGTGCTGAAGCACCAATAGTGTATACAGGTTCTGCAATAGGTTCAAATTTGGGGCGTTTTTTCAAATTAGATTCCAAATCAATGATTTTGCTAATAGGTTGTGGAGCAGCAGGTGCAATAAGCGGTATTTTTAAAGCACCAATAGCAGGCTTAGTTTTTTGCTTTGAAGTTTTAATGCTTGATTTGAACACAGCTTCGCTAATACCACTTTTAATATCAAGTGTTACAGCGGCTACTTTTGCATATTTTATGATGGGAAGTGCTGTGTTATTTTCTTTCACATTACAAGATCCATTTATTTTGCACAACGTACCTTTGTATATATTATTAGGATTAATATGTGGTTTTTTTGCATTATATTTTAGTAAAAGTGCAAGGTTTGTCGAAAAAAAGTTGGCACTTGTCGGCAATCCTTTTAAAAGATTATTGATAGGTGGTTCTATATTAGGTTTATTGATTTACTTTTTCCCTCCACTTTACGGTGAAGGTTACGACTCTTTAAAAAATATTTTTACAGGTAACGCCGAAGATTTATTAGCTAATAGTTTTTTGTCGGGCTATTTAAGCGGCTTTTGGGGCTTAATTCTATTTTTGAGCTTGGTTTTGTTTTTTAAGGTTTTTGCTATGTCGGTAACTACCGGAAGCGGTGGTGTTGGCGGTGTTTTTGCACCTTCACTATTTGCAGGTGGATTAATTGGTTTTATAATTGCAAAATTATTAAACTTCATGACAAAATTGGAAGTTTCTGTGAGCAATTTTTCATTAGTAGGTATGGCGGGATTAATGGCTGGTATTATGCACGCACCTCTTACTGCAATTTTCCTTATTGCCGAGTTAACCGGTGGGTATGGACTGATAATACCATTAATTATTACATCTACTATTGCTTATATCACTAAAGCCGCATTCGAGAAATATTCGATATATACCAAAGACCTTGCTGAGGAAGGGAAACTAATTACCCACGATAAAGATCAGGCTGCATTGCAGCAAATGAATATTGACGACCTCCTCGAAACTGATTTTTCGCCTGTACATCCCAACGACACATTAAGACAACTAGTCAAAGTTATTTCTAAATCAAACAGAAACGTATTTCCTGTTATTGATGAAAATAATATTTTTTTAGGTACAATTTTTATGAATGAAATCAGAAGTATATTATTTCAACCCGAATTATACGATAATACTTATGTACATCAGTTAATGAATGCACCTGAAATATTTATTACGCCAGGCGAATCAATGGAAGATGTAGCAGAAAAACTAAGCCGTTCGGGTCATTACAATATTGCTGTAATTGAAAAAGGTAAATATCTGGGGTTTGTCTCCCGAGCTAATGTGTTTGCTAAATACAGAAACCTGTTAAAATCATTCTCGGAATCATAACAAACAATACATTACAATTAAACAATTTCGTTTTTTTTAAAAAAAACAATTTAATAAACAATATTTAACCATTTATCGAAATATACTATTTTTTTATTATTGTTTTTAAAAATAATTTTAAAAGCAGAAAATCGTTTTTGCACAAAGGTGAAGATTTATAAATTTTGAAAACATTATATCCCAGACAAGAAAGATTGGTACATACATTAAACCATAATTTTTGGAGATAGTCAGTAAATAAATCAATATTATAAATACTACTTATTTTATTAGCCTCATCAAGTTTTTCGAGGATTAATTTCACATTAAATAAAAATTCCTCGTTTTTTTCGTAGTGATAATAATTAATTTTAGTAAAAACATCAATTTGCTTATCACTTAACTCAATGCCCAAGTTCTTAAACTGAATACGTTTAATATTCAACGAACGCTCGTTTTGAATTTCGCTAAACATTTCTGACACTTGATTGGGGTGCACCCTACGTTTAAAAAGGGTTTCCGGCAAATTGGCTAATTCAGAAACAAGCGACAGACGATAAAAGAAATCGTAATCTTCGGCATGTGGAAACTCATAAGAAAATCGCAAATTATTTTCTATCAGAAAGCTCTTACGTATAATAGTTGAGGGGTGACAAAGTTGCATTTTATGCAACATTCCAACAGTTATGTTGAAATGATTTTCGGGGTAAAAAGTTTCGGAATAAAAATTTTCGCCAAAAGAAATAAAAGCAGTACCTAAAGCACCTACATCAAGATGATTTTCCATAAAACTCACCTGTTTTTGCAAACGTTCAGGCAAACTTATGTCGTCGGCATCCATACGTGCAATATATTTACCATTTGCCAATTCAATACCTTTATTTAAAGTAGCTATAAGTTTAATATTTTCGCCATTTTCAACAAGTCTAATTCGTTTGTCATTATAGCTTTTAATAATTTCGAGACTATTGTCGGTAGAGCCATCTTCGATAATCAAGAACTCAAAATCAGCAAAGGTCTGATTAAGAATACTTTCAATAGCTTCGTGTAAATATTTTCCTGCATTATAAACAGGCATAAGAACAGTAACAAGCGGTTTATCCATTTCTACTTTTTTTAAAGCTTCTGACAAATTTTTTAGTTAAATTACCAATAAAAGGCAAATTATATAATAAACTAACAATTCTGGCTTTATTACCCTGAGCAAAAGGATATTTAACTATAAATTTTAATAATTCATTTATATATTTTTTAGTTTCATTTGTACTTTCCAAATATTTAATAAGCCATGAATGTAATAATTTATATCTATTATATTT
>CAZDEU010000223.1:0-3483 GCA_964504265.1 uncultured Bacteroidales bacterium | reverse complement strand
CATTCTTATCTAAAACTACACTATATATAGCTTCATTATTATTACCCCCTAAGTATGATGCCCACATCATATTTGAAAGGTTATAATCTATTTTGAAAATACAACCGTCTTGTAAGCCTCCTCCGAAAGTAGTTTGCAAAGCTCCTGAAGTAATAGGGAAATCGCTTGATTGAGTACTGCTAACTATGTAAATATTATCATTTTTATCAATCATAATTTCACCTCTTACTTCATCTGCATAGTTGTGTTTTAAAGGCCATGGCGTATTTAGCCCATCATTACCGCTGCCTCCAACATAAGTTGAAGACAATAAGTTTGTTCCATCAGCGCTTAATCTTGATATTACGATATCGCTACCTTGTGGATATTGTAAAACATAAGTTAGAGTATAATTAGTACCTCCGTTAAATGTTTGGTCATAAGCACTTACAGTTGTTGGGTAGTTCGACGAGCCTGATGTTCCTAATATAAATAATTCATTTGTACTACTAACTATAAGGCTGTTAGGGACTTCGGTTCCATTCCCCCCAAGATAGGTTGAATATATAAGAAAACTTCCTGTTGTATCATATTTTGAAATGGCAATGTCGCAACTGCCACCAGCGTAATTTGTTTGATAAGCTCCAGTAGTTAAAGGATAGCCAACCGCAAAAACATTACCTCCTGCATATAAAAAACCCTGATTGTCGTAAGTTGCAGTATAGCCCCAGTTATCGGCAGTTGAGCCCGAATACGAAGCAAAAATTAAGACAGGGTCAATTATGAGAGTATGTTTTTTGTCGTAACCATTTGGAAATGAAAAAGATAATTTATTTTTTCTTAATTTAAAATTACATTCAATTTCCTTTTTACCTTCGGGTGTGTTTTGCCATGCCTGAGGTTTTACTTCAATTATTCTATTAACAGATGTAATAATTATAAGATTTTCATTTTCGAGTTTTAATTTTTCTGCACCTTCGTATTCAATAACTATGTCGTTGGGGTTGGCACCAGATGAAACTGTAAAATCATATTTTAGTAAAAAATTTTTCTCATATACTTCAATATCAATACCGTCGTAAATATTTTCATATTTAATATTTTTATATTTATTAACCTTTGAAGCCCATTTACTAGGATCGTTTCCAATAAAATAATTATTGTATTCAGATTCAAGATTGTAAGCTGAAATTTTAGGATTAGAGTTACATCCTTTAAAATTCATACGGTAGGCATGAAATGTAACATTTTTATCAGGTAATCCTTTTTGTTTTTTTTCTTCCTCGGTTTTATATTTAAAAGAATTTAGTTTTCTTATTGCTTCCGAATCTCCAAAAGTTAAAGTAAATCGGTTTTTTTCAAGAAAAATTGCTCCGCCTTCAAGTTCGGCTTTAAATAAAACCGCTTGATTCCATTGCCCTTTATTTTCAATAAAACTAAAATTCCCTGAACGTAAACTGTCTTTTTTATGTGCAAAAACGTTGTTTGATAATATTACATTTAGTAAAATTATGATTATTAATGATATATTTTTTAATTTTTTTTTAAAAAACAAAAAAGGTAAAATTGTATTATCTAATGCATACATTATTAATTTAGTTTAAACATACAAATTTAAATATTTTTTTGAAATTAGTAATAAATAAAATTAGACGTATTTATAACTTATTAGGTTGCTTTAATGTTTAAATAATTTTTTTAAAATAAGCATATTAAAATTGGCTTTATTAGAATGATTTAAATTTTGAAAAATATTAAATGATATTTATTTGCATTTAAAGTGTAAAATATTTGCATTATTATTTTTTTCTATTTATATTTGTCGCAAAAATTAAATAATTAAAATTTTATTAATTTGATTTTATTCTGTATTATTTGTTTAACACTATATGTAAAAATATTACATTTTGATAAATAAATACTGTAATTAAAATCTTAAATCAATTCAATGTTTAATCAAAAAATCAAAACAAATGAAAACACAAGTTACAAGTAAAAAAATCATTAACACAATTTTAACAGTAATAATTACTGCTAATGTAATGCTGAATTCAGCAAATTGCTTTCCGCAAGGAGCAGCAATTAACACCACTGGCACAGCAGCCGATGCGTCTGCAATCTTAGACGTTTCGTCTACTAATGCGGGTATGCTGATACCACGAATGACCAAAACCCAACGAAATGCCATTGGCTCTCCCGCCGAAGGCTTACTTATTTACCAAACCGACGATACTGTTGGTTTTTGGTATCGTAGCACTGGCGTTTGGAAGCTAATGGGCAGTGGTGCCGGCAGTTCTATTGCTAATGGTACTGCGGCTGGTAATACACTTTATTGGGACGGCTCGCAATGGATTGAGTCTTCCAATATTTATAATGCAGGTGCTTCGGTGGGGATTGGGACTAATAGTCCAAATTCTTCTGCAAAAATGGAAATTAATTCTACTAATAGTGGTTTGCTTATACCTCGTATGACTACTGCCGAGCGTGATTTAATTCCTTCACCAATTGCAGAAGGTCTGCAAATTTACAATTTAGATTGCCATAATTATGAATACTACAACGGCACCTCTTGGGTAGCAGTAAATCCAATAATTGCAGGAGTAAGCATAAGTGCCAATCCCGGTATTATAGTATGTGCTGGAACAAGTGTAACATTTACAGCTACACATGTTAATGGCGGCACAACACCATCTTATCAGTGGAAACTTAATGGAGGTGATGTAGGAACAAACTCTGCAACTTACACAAATTTCTCATTAAACAACGGCGACCAAATTAGTTGCGAGCTGACTTCAAATGCAGCCTGTGTTAGTGGTAATCCTGTAGTTTCTAATGTTTTAACAATGATAGTTGCTCAACCGCCTACTGTTGCAGATGCAGGCACTGACCAAAGTTTGTGTAATGTTACAACAACAACATTATCTGCTAACTCTCCAACAGTTGGCACAGGTTTATGGTCAGTTGTTTCAGGTTCAGCTACTATTACCAATCCTTCGTCTCCAACTTCTAATGTTACAGATTTAGTCACTGGCACAGCGACTTTACAATGGACTATCTCTAACTCTCCATGTACAGCCTCAACCGATGTTGTTGACATAACAGTAGTAGAACCACCAACAGTTGCCAATGCAGGCACTGATATTAACACTGCTTGCGGTGTAACTACTGCAACTTTAAACGGCAATGCTCCAATAGTTGGTACAGGCTCATGGTCAGTTGTTTCAGGCTCGGCTACTGTTACCAATCCTTCGTCTCCAACTTCTGGTGTTACAGGCTTGTCAGTACCAGGCATAGCTACATTACGTTGGACAATCTCTAACTTGCCTTGTGCCGATTCTTATGATGATGTGATGATTACTTCAAATTCTTGTTTGTTCTGTGGAATTGGCGATTCCAAAGAAGGTGGAATTGTATTTTATCATGATGTAGCTAATAATAAATGTTATGTTTCAGCAACAAGCGACCAAAGCTCTGGTACAACATGGGGTTGTTACGGTACTAGTA
>CAZDEU010000222.1:0-3536 GCA_964504265.1 uncultured Bacteroidales bacterium | reverse complement strand
CATTGATTGTCATTGATTGTCATTGGTGGTCATTGGTGGTCATTGGTGGTTATAGTATATAATTATACATATTCTTTAGCTTCAACTTCTCCATTAAGAACCATTAAGCCATTCATAGCCAATGCTCTCATTTCATCTTCTCCGGGATAAACAAACACTTGCCCGAGATGTGAAACACTTTCAATAATCATATCAACAAAAGGTTTCCCGTAAGCGATGCCACCTGTAAGCAAAATTGCATCAACTTCTCCTTTTAAAACAGTTGACATAGCTCCAATATCCTTAGCAACTTGATAAACCATAGCTTTTTGCACTAATAGTGCTTTATTGTTACCATTTAAAGCGGCTTTTTCGACTTCTTGGGCATCATTAGTTCCAAGATAAGCAACATAACCACCTTTTCCTGTTATTATCTTTTTAATTTCATCGTAAGTGTATTTACCACTAAAACAAGCTTTAACAACGGCACCTATAGGCAGAGTTCCTGATCTTTCGGGCGAAAAAGCACCTTCGCCATCTAATGCATTGTTTACATCAATTACTCTTCCTTTTCTATGTGCCCCAACGCTAATACCACCACCAAGATGTGCAATTATTAAATTCATTTCTTCATACGACTTGTTTTGTGATTTAGCATGGATTCGTGCAATAGCTTTTTGATTAAGTGCATGAAAAATTGAAATTCTTTCAAAATCAGGATGACCTGAAATTCTTGCTACATCTTCCATTTCATCTACTACAACAGGGTCGGCAATATATGCTTTGGCTTCATGTAATGAATGTGCAATATCATAAGCAATAAGTCCTCCAAGATTACTAGCATGTTGCCCAAGTACACCGACAAAAAGATCGTTTTTCATCTTTTCATTTACTGTATAAATTCCGCTTGCTATGGGTTTAATAAGCCCGCCCCTTCCAACTATTACAGCAATGTCGTTAATATCTATTTCGGCTTGTTCAAGTTCAGTAAGAATTATTGTTTTCCTGAACTCATATTGGTCAGTTATACGTTCAAAAGGAGCAAGCTCTTCGCTTGTATGTTTAATGTTCTTTAAGAATATTTGTTTAGAACCTTGAAATACAGCAACCTTAGTAGATGTGCTGCCCGGATTTACTGTTAAAATAAGATTATTACCCATATTTATTAATTTTTATTTTGACATCAAACATGATAATGCAACACAATAATATTTCGACAAAGCACTTTCGCTTCTCGACATAACAACAACAGGTTTAGATGTACCTTGAATTAAACCTGCCAACTCACCACCCGCAAAAAGCATTAATGCTTTATAAAATGAGTTACAGGCTTCGAGTGTAGGGAAAATGAGTATATCGGCATCGCCACCAATCGGAGTAGCAACACCTTTAATATTAATACTTGAAGGGTCGCATGCAAGAAAAATATCCAACGGCCCGTCAATAATACAATCTTTGATTTGACCACGTTCGGCCATTTTACACAATACTGAATATTCAACAGAATTTGGAATATTAGAACTAACTTTTTCAGAAGCTCCAATAAGCGCTACTTTAGGCTTTTTAATTCCAAACCTTTTAGCCATATCAACTGAATAATTAATCATTGCTTTTTTTTGATCTAGATTGGGAAAAGGGATAACAGCAGTGTCGCTCACAAAAAGCAGTTTATGGTAAGCAGGCAAATCAATAGCACACACATAACTCATAACGGCTTTTGGTGGCAATAAGCCCTTTTCTTTATCAAGAACGGCTTTAAGAAACTTATCAGTATTAACAAGCCCCTTCATTAATACATCAGCTTCACCACTTCTAACCATCTCTACTGCTTTTAAAGTAGCTTTTGTTTCATCATCAATTTCAATAATATTAAACAAATCTGCATTTAAATCTTCATTAATTATTACTTTATCAATATTTGTTTTATTACCAATTAAAAAAGGATCAACAAAACCTTCTTTAGCAGCATTGGCTAAAGCTCCAACAGTATTTGCATCTTCACCGCAGGCAACTGCAATTTTTATTATTTTTCCTGATTGTTTAACAAAATCAGATAATTCAACAAGACTTTTTATTGGTTGCATATTTTTTTATTTTGACACTAAAGCAGCTAATGCAATTGAATAAAGTTTTGTTTTTGTACTGTCGCCGCGACTAGATAAAACGCAAGGTACTCTTGCACCAAATACTAAAGCTGCTAATTCGCCTTTACACATTTTGGTATTCATTTTATAAAATACATTACCCGATTCAATATTCGGGAAAAGAATACAATCGGCATCGCCTGCTACATTGCTTTTCAGTTTTTTGATTTCAGCACTTTCTTTGTCAATTGCAACATCCAAAGCAAGAGGGCCGTCAATATAAGCTCCTTTAATTTGACCTCTGTCAGCCATTTTTGAAATTATTGCAGCATCTACACAAGCCTGCATTTTTGGTAATGTTTGTTCAGTAGCTGCTAAAATAGCAACTTTTGGCATGTCTATTCCTAATGCTTTAGCAGTTTGAATTAAATAATTTGTTATAGCAATTTTTTCTTTAAGTTCTGGTGCTGGTATTATTGCAACATCGCCAACCGTCAATAATTTATGATAACCTGGGTTTTCAATAACAGTAACATGGCTTAAAATTGCACCTGGATTCATCAATCCTTTTTCTTTATCAAGAATACCTCTCATGTATTTATCGGTACTCACCAAACCTTTCATCAAAAAATCGCCTTCACCCTTATTTATAATTTCAATAGCCTTATAAACACATTTACCTTCGTCAGTTTCATTAACAAAAGAAAATTTTGAACTGTCAATATTTTTTGTTTCACATATACTTTTCATTAAATTTACATCGCCGGTAAGCGTTGCATCAACTATACCATATTCAACTGCTTTTGCAACAGCGCTTATAGTATGCGAATCGTTAGCATAAGCAGCAATTAATCGTTTGCGGGGCTTGCTTTTTACGGTTTCAAGTAATTGATCTAATGTAGTAATAATCATTTTTGTTAGTCCTCCTTTTAATTTTTTTTTAAAGTTACTATTGTTTATTGCATAAATGTAAATAAAAAATGATAAATTCAACAAAAAAAATATTATTTTTTTAAAAAAAATTATAAAATCAAAAAAAATATTGTATTTTTATAGAATAATATTTATTTTTATTAATTATTAAAATAAAACATTATGAAACTTAAATTATATGCAAAAAAAATTAAAGTTGTTACTTTATTTATTTTGATTTTAGTATTCCAAAATAACTTGTTTTCTCAATGCAAACCAATGATTAAAATTGATGGTAAAGCAACAGTTGTCGACTTTACCGATGGTTTTGGACTAGCATTACCTTTTTGGTTAACCGAAAATCAAACTCTTGCTATTGGCTCAAGCGTCAATTCAATTTCTGTTATTGAATTTAAAGTTAATGGCACTACACTGGAATTTTCAAGGGTTATTAATGTTACTTCAACTGCAGGAGAAACTGTACCACAAAGTTATGTATGGAAAATTGAATCAGTAGCTAAGCAAAACAATTCTTCTACTTATAACAAAGCAACTTTTTCA
>CAZDEU010000221.1:0-3559 GCA_964504265.1 uncultured Bacteroidales bacterium | reverse complement strand
TTAATATATATATTTTAACTTATATTAATTGGCAAGTTTGCTGATTATTATCTACCTAAAATAGTTGATAAATATAAAATTACTGAATGCTTTGCTCTTAAATTTTTTGAATGATAGTTTATAAATTTCTTTTTTAGATTAAGCATAATTTTAAGAAATATAAACCTTGTCGGCTCTTACAGAAAACACTCTTGTACCATAGCCATCCTGAATTATTTTCAGTACTTCAGTATCGAATTTTTTAAACACACTACCAAAAACAGTTTTAATGTTTTTATAATCAAAAATTTCGTCAGTTAAAAAAGCAGAAGGTCCCAAAATAAATATATCACATTTATTTGTTTTTTCGATAATATCTAGAAAAGTACCATTAAAAAATGTTGTAGCTGTTAAAATTAAAGCATCAGATTTTGCAATATATTCAGCTTGTAATTCATTAGGAAGCACGGGCGATTCTTTTTCTATTTTATCAAAAACAGATAATGAAATATTAGCTTTAACAAATTTTTTGACAAGAGGGCGAAAAAGCCCAATCATTACAATGTTAGAATATTTTTTAAAGTCAATTGCTTGAAATATATCTCCTTTTTTATATGTTTTGTCGGGAGTATTTAAAACTGCATTAAAATAAGCGTTAAGAACAATTCTATGGGCTATATTATTAAAATCAGGATTTTTGAGAATATTAGCGTCAACATCATAAGGTTGATCTAAAGTAGCACAAACACCAATTTTGCCATTATTTAACATTAGTGCAAAATATCTTCTGCCACATATTAATTCTTTAACATCATCAGGGGTAGCACCATATTTATGATACAATAATTCTAAAGGGTCTTTCACAATAAATTAAAATAAGAATATTAATAAAAAATTTTTAATTATTATTGAAGTTTTTCAACAACTTCAATAAGTTCAGGAAGGTCCATTCCGAGTTTTTTAAGATGTTCGATTTTAGGGACACCATTTGAGTTCCATCCTCGACGTAGATAAACAGCATCAAGTAATTGTTCGTAGCGTTTTTCTCTATATTCACGGTGTATTTTAATCTTTTCAGCAATAGTAAGACTACTGGGGTCAATGTTCATAATTTCTTTAAGTTGTTTATCATAGCGTTCGGACCTTGATTCGTATTCTTCGGCAGTAACAGGTCCTGCTGCACGATAAGGCTGAGCATCGTGTTTTCTAAGCCCATAGCCACGTCTGATGTTAAAAATTCTCTGAAAGTTATAAACTCTTTCCGATTGTCTAATCATTTCGTTTTTATCAATATTAGAATCAGTAACTGCATTATAAATAGCAACGTAGTTATCAACGTGTTCGGGAACTTTAGCAGGTTCGTCAGTTTCGGCGTTAGTTTCGGGTTCAACGTCGTTCCAAGGCAATTTACAAAGCCCCTGAAGACCAAACCATGTTCTAAACATTGGAAAATAATGAAGAGCTTCAGCTTTATCTTCAAAAGTAGGAATTTGATTATTAACCATATCCATAAAAATAAGCCAAGCTTCATCATGCTGAGGTCCTTTATTTGTCATTGCATAACCACCCTGTTGTGCTAATGATTCTTTAGAAATATACTGAGAATATTCGAGACCTTTATTTTCCATACCAATATCGTTCAAAAAATTTTTATCACCCCAACCATTAGCTGTAAAAAGCTCTTTCATTTTCCTTACACCTTGTCCTGCAATTTTACCAAAGCCTTCGCCACGTGCAAGTTGATGTAATAATTCCATTGCTGTATCAGCGTTCCCGAAATTGAGTTGTAATCCTCCGGTACGTTCTAAATTCAAAATTCCGTTTTCAAAACAATCCATTACAAAACCTAAAATAGTACCCCACGAAATTGTACAAATTCCGTACGTGTCGCAATAAAAATTAGCTTCAATTGTAAAATCAGGATTAAAAATACCAGCATTAGAGCCAAGCGACGAAGCAGATTCATATTCGGGTCCTTCAGCAATAACTGACTGCCCTTTGTAGGGGCCTGTACGCAAAATATAATTATCAACTCCTTTAGCACAGGACATATTACAACCTATCCAACATCCATCGGGCATACCTTGAGTAAACCTTTCTTTATAAACATCGCTGTGAATTTTATAGGCATCAGGATGACTGCCAAACTTAAAATTATGAGTTGGCAGCAGGTCATAATCATTCATAATATTGGTAAGGTGTGCAGTACCTTTAGACCGCATCTGAGCTTGAGATTCATCAAGTTCCCGCATTTCACGATTAAAGCGTTTCCCTCTTTCTATTATTGTATTAAGGTCAACAACATTATTGAGGTTACCTTTAACGCCGTCAATTTTAGCAACTATAGCTTTAATTTTTTTATCACGCATAACAGTACCAATTCCTCCTCTGCCAGCTTGTTTAAGTCGTACAACCTTTCTTTTAGGATCATAAAAACTAAAATTCAACATACCAATGAGTGAATGTTGAGCAGCAATGCCAGAAGAAACAACCGAAACATTTTTTTTATCTTTTTCATCATCCGAAAAAATTTCGTGTAACTCTTCAGCAAGTAAATGACTATCGACAGGTTCTTCGGGAGCAGAGTAAATTTCGACTTTGCCATTTATACCATCAATAAACAAAATCACATCTTCATTTGCTTTGCCTTGCACTTCTAGTGAATCAAATCCAGCAAACTTCATAAAAGGTCCAAAATGACCACCTACATTACTGTCAATAACAATATCGGTTTGAGGAGAAATTGTAACAACAAGTGATTTGCCAGTACCCGAATATTGAGTAATACCACATATTGGACCTGTATTGATTACAATTTCATTTTCAGGGTCATTCCATTTTGTTTCAGGCATAGTAGCATCCCATAAAAGCTTAAGTCCAAAACCTTTACCACCTATGAATTTTTCTTTCATCAAAGGTGAAACAGCTTTTTCTTTGATAATGTTATCCGATAAATTAACATAAAGGCTGCGATTGTTATAACCTTTTATAATTGGTTTTAACTCAAAAGCCCAGTCTTTAACCAACTTGTGGGATTTTTTGAAATCTGCTGTACTCATAAAAAATAAAATTTAAAATGATGTTTTGCAAATGTAATAAAAGAAATGTATTAATTTGTAATGTTCATGACTATAAACGTATAATATCTATCTATAACCAAATGTAACTAATTGACAACAAACAATATACCGAATAAATTAAGATTATAATTTATTCTACCAATATCTATATTTAATAAGCATAAGCCTTTATTTTTTAATCATCAATCGTAATTAAAAATCCCTTTTATAAACCTTACAAACTACCTTTAGCCATTTCTAAAAACAGTTTTAATCCTTGTTTTTTAGCTGAATCAAAATTATAGCTGATGTTATTTTTGATATAATAAATTAAATCAGAGTTTTTGTATCTATTGTTCTTATATCTTGCGTCATCAACAACAGCTTGTACTCTGTTGTTACAACCCCATTGCAAAGCTGCATTAAAATTATTCAGAATATTTTGAGGTAAGTTTTTCCGTGTAGCCCAAACAGCAAAAACAAAAGGAAGGTTTGTCATTTTTTTCCACTGATCTGACAAA
>CAZDEU010000220.1:0-3620 GCA_964504265.1 uncultured Bacteroidales bacterium | reverse complement strand
ATAAAATAATAAGTTGTATTTTGTTAGTTTAAGTATAATTCTTTTTTTAAGTTTGCACATAAATGTAAGTTTAATAATATTATAATATTTATGTGATGATTGAAAATAAAAAAATTGGAATACGGCACGAGGATAAATACCTTATGGAAAGGCGTGTACCATTGCCTCCCATGCATGTAAAACGCCTTATTAATGAATCGGGTATTGAAGTTGTAGTGCAAAAATCTGATAAAAGAATATTTAAAGAAACTGAATATATTGAAGCTGGTGCTAAAATTTCTGATAATTTATACGAATGCCCTGTTATTATTGGTGTTAAAGAAATTCCAGAAAATGCTTTTGAAAAAAATAAAACTTATATCTTCTTTTCTCATGTTATTAAAGGGCAACCATATAATATGAGTATGCTTAAAAAAATAATTGATCTTAAATGTACTCTTATTGATTACGAATGTATCACAGATGAATCTAATCGACGATTAATATTTTTTGGCAGACATGCTGGCAATGCTGGTATGATAAATTCTTTATGGGCGGCAGGACAAAGGTTTTTGCGACTTGGAATTGAAACTCCTTTCCTTTCTATTAATCAGGCTCACACTTATCATTCGCTTAATGAAGCTAAGCATATTATTTCGGAAGTTGGTTTTAATATTCTGAAAAATGGGTTACCCGAAAAACTTTTGCCTTTTATAATTGGATTTACAGGCTACGGAAATGTATCAGTTGGTGCCCAAGAAATTTGCGGCTTGCTTCCTGTTAAGGAAATTACACCCGAAGAACTGCTGAATATCAGAAAAACTGATAAATATGTAAATAATGTTATTTATAAAGTTGTCTTTAAAGAAGAACACATATCTGAACCTATTAATGCAGATAAATCTTTTGAATTGCACGATTATTACCTAAATCCTCATCTTTACAAAAATAGTTTTGAAAAATATGTGCCTGAGCTTTCTATTCTTATGAATTGTATGTATTGGAGCCCTAAATTTCCGCGTATTATTTCAAAAAAATTTATAAAATCTCTTTTTTCAAATAATATTATTCCTAAGCTAACTGTAATAGGCGATATTACTTGCGACCCAAACGGAAGTATTGAAATTACACATAAAGGCACCGAAATTCAAGACCCAGTTTTTGTTTATAATCCTGATAAAGAACTAACCGAAATGGGTTTTGAAGGAAAAGGAATGTTAGTTATGGCAGTTGATATTTTGCCAAGCGAATTGCCTCGCGAATCTTCTATAGCATTTGGTGATATGCTTTATAAATATATAAATAAAATTGTTAAAGCTGATTATTCAAAAAACTTTAACGATTTAGATTTGCCAGCAGCTATAAAACGTGCAGTTATTGTTCATAATGGAGAGTTTACTCCTGATTATAAATATTTAAAAAAATTAATATAATAATTTGAAAATGGAAAAAATATTAATATTAGGAGCAGGATTAGTTGCTCGCCCTATTGTATCGCGTTTACTTAAAGCTGGATATTTTGTAAGCGTTGCAGATATTGATATTAATAAAGCCGCAGCACTTGTTAAAAATAATTCTAACGGAAAAGCACTACAATTATCAGTCGAAAATATTGAAGAATTAAGGAAAAATATATCTGTTAACGACCACGTTGTCAGTCTTTTGCCTTATAAATACCATGCTATTGTTGCACAACAATGTATTGTTGAACGTAAAAATATGGTAACTACATCGTATGTAAAACCCGAAATGCAGGCTTTAGATAATGATGCTAAAAAAGCCGGAATTATTATTCTTAACGAAACTGGTCTTGACCCTGGCATTGATCACATGTCGGCTAAAAGAATTATCGACAATATACATAAAAATGGCGGTAAAGTGCAATCTTTTTACTCCGTATGTGGTGCCTTACCTGCTCCCGAAAATGCTGATAATCCTTTTAAATATAAATTTTCGTGGAGTCCCAAAGGGGTTATTATGGCTGGTAATAACGATGCAAAATATTTATATAATGGTAATATTATACAACTGCCAACCGCTCAATTGTTCTCTAATCCTGTAAATTATAATTTTCAAGATGTAGGAAATATGCACTGCTACCCCAATCGCGATTCTTTGTCTTACATCGATTTATACGGTATTCCTGAAGTAAAAACTATGTACAGGGGCACTTTCAGATATACTGGATGGTGCGAAATTATGGACGCTTTTAAAAAACTTAACCTCTTAACTTACGATAAATTCGATTTTACTGGTTTAACTTATCCCGAAATGATTGTTAAAATTACTGAGGGTAAACCTACTAACGACATCAGAAAATATGTAACATCATATCTTAAAGTTATGCCCGATGCAATTGCCTGCAAAGCTCTCGAATGGCTGGGCTTTTTCAATAATATTGATATGAAAAGAGGAATTGATTCTCCTTTTGAAATCACTTCTGATATAATGATTTCAAAAATGGGTTTGAATAATGATGAACGCGATATGGTGGCTATGCTGCACGTTTTTGTAGCAAAATATAATGATGGAGCTCAAGAAGTTATACAATCAAAACTAATTGATTTTGGCTCACCATCAACCAACACTTCTATTGCTCGCACTGTGGCTTTGCCAGCATCTATTGCTTCCGAAATGATTATTAAAAAAAATATTGACTTAAAAGGTGTTTACATCCCCGTTCTGCCCGAAATTTACAATCCTATTTTAAATGAATTGGAAAACGAAGGTATTAAGTTTGTTGAAGAATATGGATTAGATTTATCATATACATTATTTTAACATATATAATATTTTGTAATACTTTATAAATATGGCTAAATTTGGAAAATGGATAGGCGGCGGATTGGGCTGGGCTTTAGGTGGTCCTATTGGTGGTATTCTCGGTTTCTTCTTTGGTTCTATGTTCGATTCTATTGCTTCGGCTGATTATGAAATTAAACCAAGAACTACACAAAGAGGCGATTTTATAGCAAGCCTTCTTATTTTGTCGGCTGCTGTAATGAAAGCTGACAATAAAGTTATGAAATCGGAGCTAGATTATGTTAAATCTTTTTTGCGCCAACAATTTGGAGATGCTCAGCTTGAACAAAGTATGCTTATGCTTCGCGAAATTTTAAAACAACAAATTAATGTTCCTGAAGTATCTGCACAAATAAAATCTTACATGACCTACCCTCTCCGCTTACAATTACTGCATTATTTGTTTGGAATTGCTGAAGCTGACAATCCTACTACAAGCTCCGAAATTTATATTATTGAGCAAATAGCTTCTTATATGGGAGTTACTTCATCTGATTTCACCAGCATTAAAGGTATGTTTGTGAAAGATACTTTGAGTGCTTACAAAATATTAGAAATTTCGCCCGATGCAACCGACGAAGAGGTGAAAAAAGCTTACCGCAAAATGGCTCTAAAATATCATCCCGATAAAGTTTCGCACTTAGGCGAAGATATCCAAAAATCAGCTAAAGAAAAATTCCTAAAACTTCAAAATGCTTATAACGAAATTAAAACAGCAAGAGGTAGTATTTCCTGAAATATTTTTTCATCAATTTCATAACATCTGATAAATGTATTGATTATCAATAGTTATGTAGGGTCTGCTGAATAAATCAGACCAAGTTACATTTATTTATTTC
>CAZDEU010000219.1:0-3655 GCA_964504265.1 uncultured Bacteroidales bacterium | reverse complement strand
TTAATAAAAAAACATAACTAATCATGAAAAAATTTAAAACAAAGAAAATGGGTGTTTTTATTGGTACAATGTTTTTTACATTTGCGTTTTTATTGAATGTAAATGTTGTTAAAGCTCAAGACACCTTGGTTTATTGGGATTTCTCACTAAAAAGTCAGGTTGCTACAGGCGGAATACCTGCTAATGTTAACAAAATTATTAGTAGAGAAAGCTCTTTTAGTGGTAATTATTCTTACACAAATTCTGATGCGCCTGGTTCTACTGGCGATTCCTGCATCTATACTACAACATGGAACTCAGGAATTGGTACAAAATTTTGGCAAATTGAATTTGCTACTTCACTATACGACAGCATTGAAGTGTCGTCTAAACAATCATCTACAGGCACAGGACCTAAGGATTTTCAAATTGAATATAGTTTAAATGGTGCAGATTGGTATCTTGTACCTAGCTCTGCTTTTAGTTTAACAACTGCCAGCGATTGGGCAGATGGTACATTGTCAAATATTAAACTTCCTTCTGCTTGTTGGGGACAAAGCAGCGTTTATCTTAGATGGATTATGACATCTGATGATAATATTAACGGTACTTCGGTTGCTTCAACAGGTAATAATAAAATTGATGATATATATATTACTGGTACTATACCTGCTCCTCCTATAGTTAATGATGCCTATGCTATTTCAGACAGCGTTGTTGTTGTTGCTTTCTCAAAAACTGTTGATACTATCAGTGCAACAACTCTAACAAATTATTCATTTCAAAATGCTACTGGTATTGATTATATTGTTAGAAGCTATCCTGATACAGTACTTATATTTTTAGACCCCAAATTAACTATGGGGATTGCTGATTTTTTAACTATTCAGGATGTTGAAGACCTTTCTAGTACTCCTATGGCAGCTCCTCAAACTTTTGAAATCGTTATAGCCCCTGATACTATTCCTCCTATTGTACTTTCAGTAAATACTATCTCGTGTAACGTTTTTGAAATTCAGTTTTCTGAACCAGTGGATGCTTTAACTGCTACCGATTTAAGTAATTATAATTTAATTTCAACTGCTGTTGATTCGATAGCCGAAATTAATACAAATCAGGATATTGTTACATTAACACTTAAACTGCCTGGTTTGGCATCGGGTTCAAATATTGATACTTTAATTATTTCAGGGATTGAAGATTTGGATGGTAATATTATGGACAGTATATTTACTTTTCCATTATCTTGTTTAATAAATGAATGTATAGTGTTCTGGAATTTTGATGATCAGGATATTATTGCTGATGGTGGAATTCCTGTTAATTTAACAAGTGAAATTGCCAGAGAAAGCAGTTTTAGTGGTAATTTTTCTTTCTCAGCCTCTCAAGGTCTTCCTGCTCCTTCGGTTTCAACAACAAGTTGGCATAGTGGTACTGGTGTTAAATATTGGGAAATTTCTTTTGCATCCTATTTTGTTGACCCATTTGATGGCAATTCTTATAATTATGATTCATTAGAAATCTCTTCTGCTCAAAGATCTAGTGATTCAGGTCCTCAGGATTTTCAGTTACAATATTATGATAACACTGCATCTTCATGGGTTGATATTACAAGTGGTACAGTAATGGTCAAAAATAATTGGACTAATGGATTAATTACAAGCCTTGAATTACCTGAAGAATGTTGGGGTCAAGCTAATGTTAAAATTCGTTGGTTAATAACTTCAGAAGTATCGAGCAGTGGTGGTACTGTTGCTGGCGCTGGAACTTCAAATTTTGACGAAATTTCAGTTTGTGGGTATAAAATGTATACTACTAGTGGTGTCAATATAACTGAAGTTTCTTCCAATAAAACATTAAATGTTTTAGTATATCCTAATCCAGCAAGTGATATTGTAAACATTATAACTTCAAATAATGTTGATATTGAATTATTTGACATCAGAGGAGTAAAAATGTACTCAGAAACTGATGCAAATAATAGAACTTCTTTAGATGTATCGTCGTATCCTGCAGGTTTGTATATATTGAGCATTTACGACAGAGTAAATCAAAATTATACAACTAAAAAAATTATGGTAAAATAATTTTAATTTGTTTTTTTAGGTTTATTAATAGGGAAGCTTTTGCTTCCCTATTTTTTTATGTTATTTTTGTATAAAATGTGTTAACCCAACTTGAAATCCTCTATGATATAATTATCTTATAATGAATTAATTACACTTTTCAGATTAATTATTCTGGGAACACAAATTTTTTATTATAAAATGGTATTGGTTTATATTTTATAGCTTTATAAATTTCTTTTGCAGATGCAGATGGCAAGCTGCAAGTTCTGATATTAAATTGTATTCCGTCGCTTTGTTCCATTGTTACAATAGCACTTTTTAGTTAATATAAATACTAAAACAGATAATTTCATATTATCAGAAAAATATTGGTTTTGAGTTTTTAGAAAATGCTCTCATTTGCGAGAATTAATTTATTTTTCAACAATTATCCACTTACCAGTTTTATCGATTCCAATACGTTCTATTATCCCTTTCTCTTTAAGCTCTTTTATCCTTCGTTTTGCGGTGCTTAAACTTATATTCAACATTTTACTGATTTCGCCGGCTGTTATTTCGTTATTCTCTTTTATTAATTAAATACATTGTCATTTGCTGACATTACAGTGTCAAAAGAAAGAATGTGCATTTCACGGTTTTGCAAACAAATCATTGTTTACATTCTCTAAACTAAAAAACTGGCATAATTCCTAATCAACCCCACCTATATTAATAATCTTTTTAAAATTAACGGGGTCGGTATCGCCTTCGGTGTTAATAATTAAAATTCTGGAATCCTTGTTGAAACCTAATTTTTCGCGGGCAAAAGAAAGATTATTGTCCATAAATAAACCCATAAGTCCCGCCATACCACCAGCACCTGATTCGCAGGAAATAATCCTTGGGTCGCCGTTAACGGGATAATACAAACGTCTGATAGCAACTTCGGCAAAGCTGTCGGCAACAGCTATAAATAAGTCGGCTGTATCTCTTATAATTGGCCACGACATAGTAGAAGGTACACCACAGTTTAGTCCTGCCATTATAGATTGTTGATTACCTCTTGTTGGGCGAGCTTCGCCATTACCAAAGCAGATAGATTCCAAAAAACAATCTGATTCTGTAGGTTCAACCGAAATAAGCTTAGGTCGCTTAGCACCATAACGATTATTATAATACCACATTCCTGCACCTGTAAAACCGCCTACACCGGTTTGCATAAACACATAATCAAGCTGGGGCACTTCGGGAGTGTTTAAACTATCTTCGAGTTCTTTAAAAACACCGCTGTAACCTGCCATAATATATTTAGGAATTTCGGTATAACCTTCGTAAGCAGTGTCAGAAATTACAGTCCAATCGTCTTTCCCAAGTGCATCTTTTGCTATCTGAGTAACGCAATCATCGTAAGTGCCGTTTTTAACAACAACTACTTTTGCACCTTCAACTTCAATATGTTTAACACGGGCTTCAACGGTATCGCCAGGCATATAAATAATTGCATTTTGGTCAAGCATTTTGGCAGTCCATGCTACAGCTTTGCCATGGTTACCGTCCGAAGCAGCACAAAAAGTATATTTACCCAATAATTTCATTTTTTCTTTATCAGAAAAAAACTCAGGAGTAAA
>CAZDEU010000218.1:0-3706 GCA_964504265.1 uncultured Bacteroidales bacterium | reverse complement strand
AGGCACAAATTTCTATTGAAGCACTAATTATTGTAGGCGTTTTAGTCATTGGAGGTATTATTTTTGCTTCTGTTTATTTAGGACAAATAGGCAATCAAACAAAGAAAGCATCTGAATTATCTGGATTGACAGATGGTTTTTTTAATGATCTTTCTGGATGGGATAATACTCCCGGGACACCAGGAACGGGGTCAACTCCGACCTGTTCGGATAGCATTCAAAATCAAGGAGAGATTGGAATAGATTGTGGCGGCCCTTGTCCTCTTTGTCCAATACCTGGAGAGTTTATCATAAGTTTAATATTAAATCCGGCTTCTTCAAGTCCAAAAAATATTGATTTTAAGATACATGTTTTAATGACAAATGCTACAGGACAACCTAAAGAAGTTTTGAAAAAAATAGAAATTACTGACGATTATACAACACTCCCTACAACAAAATGTTCTTTTAATGGAGTAAATGCTTCTAGTTTTAATAATTTAAATATTCCATTTAATGGAGTAAGAGAAATGGTTTTAAGTTTTTCATGTAAAGATGATGGTAATTATAGTTTTGCAATAGAAGCAGGAATTTTAGGAGATACAACTCCAGAATATAATGATACACAAAATGTGGTTAAAGAAATAAAATCAACAGCAATAGGTTGTGCAACTCCCGGAGTTTGTAATCCTGCAGTTGGAGATACATGTCCAACTTGTCCAGAGTGTTGTTTAACTCCAACATTAACATTTAATGTTTCAATTACGAGCCCTCTAGAAGGTCAAGCATATTTTAATAACCAAAGTATTCAATTAACTGCACAAGACGCAGACACATTAAGTAGAACAGGGGTTGTTTGTGAATGGTATATTGGAGATACATACGTCCCTACAAGTAAATCTTGCGATTATAGTTTTAATTTAAGTACTATTGCTCCAGGAGAGCAAAAAGTAATTGTTTATGCTACAAAAGAAGTAAGCGGCGTAACTTTAAGTAGTAAGGATGAAAGAAATATTAATTTATACAAGTATGATCCAACCGCTATATATTTATCTGATCCAGGAACGCAATACGTTGGAAAAGAATTTAATTTAAAAGTATCAAGTTTAAATCAAACAAATGTAACTAATACGGTTTCAGGAAATATAGGTTTTTCTGGAACAATCTGTGCAATTGATAATACAAGAGTCTCAGGAGTTTTAAATGAAATTGTAAATGGGACAACGGTATATTATAAAACCTTTCCAACAGTTTGTTCACAAGCAAGTTATAGCGCACCAGAAACTTTAAGTCCAGTAAATGCAATTTTTAGTGGAGTAAGCACCCCATTTTATGTAGGATATGATACTTCTTTAAAGTTTATTACTTGTGGGGAAAATGGATCCAACTATGGTTTGTTAAATGCTTGTGTGTTATCAACAAGCGGGGGAAACAATAATTCCGATTATTATAATTCTAATTACGGTTTATTAAAAATAACCGTAAATGTAGCTGACGGTGCAAATATTTCAAATAATTATGGACAATTAAAAATTTATATAGAATAAAAAAATAAAATAAAAAAATAAAAAGGTGGAAAAATAAAAATGAAAATGTCAAAAATTTTATTAATTTTAGTAATGGGAATAATTTCCTTAAATTTAATATTTGCAGGAACGGTTTCAAAAACCTTCTTGATAAAAGGAGATTTGGTAATAACTCCAAATTTAACTGCAGCTTGTGCATCTGGAACTTTAGGTGGAGATAATCCTATAATAGACGAATTACAAGTAGATGCGCAAAAACATAATGGACCTAGTTTACAGGCAGCTAAATCTAATAAAGAAAATGTGTTAAATTTATTTTTTTCTGGGACGACATTTCAACCAAAATGTAAGTTGGAAATATATACTCCAAATAATACATCTGTTCCAATATATTCTCAGGATAATTTAACTGCTCTTGGAATTAAAGCAAAATTAAATGAAGGTATAGTTATTGGTCCAATAAATATTACAAGTACAAGCAACACAGTTAATTTTTATGTTAAAATAAAATCTAACACACAATTAAATCCTACATATCAAGAGAGATTACTTACAACAATAGTAGTTCCAAATCCAAACGCAACTCAAAGTAAGATTTATGCAGATTATGCTGACGAATCAGATGTTGCAGATAGAGCAAGAGAACTTATAGGGGGAGGAGGGACAGGAAGTGGTTCTTCAACAGTTTTAAATCCAAATAGCTCATTACCACCATGTAATCAAAATTCAAATAATGATGGACAAATTATCACAACCGGCCAAGGCGTTCTTAAAGTTTGTAGAGGACAGGATAATTATGGGTGGATTGATTTACAAGAATTATATTCTGATACACAGAATGCTCCAGTAATAGAGCCATCTATTTGGGACAAAACAGTAACGCCAGTATTAATGAGATATTGGAATACAAGCACTAATAGTTGGGAAATTAAATGGCAAAGAATAGATACACATGCAATAGGCCCAAATGGGGTAATACCAGAAGGCGATTTAACTATTTTAAATCAACCAATAGATAATGGATTTTTAAGTTGGGATAAAAATTCTAATCAGATGGTGTGGAAGGATATATCTGATCTTTACGAATCCGTTGTAGATGTTACAGGTACTAGTCAACCAATTTTAGTAAATAACAAATTTGCTACAATTAAGTTAAAATCAGGAGAAAATTCTTATGACACTTATTTGCTACCTATTTATCGTGTGCCATTAAACTTTTCCATAAGCAACATATTTAAAGTCAATACACAGTATGTTGGTTCTGCTGCAAGGAGTGTAGTGGGAAATTATAGAGTTTGGTTAAATACGGAGGGAATTTTAGGTGCACAATATGAAGTGAAATGGTATTATAAACCAAGTACAGGGGCTGATATAGAAATAACTGGTTGTAGGCAATCTTTTATTGATTCTAATTCATATTACGGCCCAGGATCTGGAGATATTCCAATGATTTATCCATTTAGTACTAGTGGGATAAATAATTATACTAAATTAATTTCCTGTAATTGGACTCCTTCGAATTCAACCCCACTAGGTTTAGGGCAATTATATGTGCAAATCAAAAAAATTTATTCGGGAAATAACAGTGTGGTTAATTCGCCAGAAACTCAGGTGTGGATGTATAATCCTATGACTAACTTATCTTTAACTAATGCAACGAATTGTGGAAACCATTATGAATGTGTATGGGATTGGCAAGGTATAAGTTTGGTTCGTACTACTTCTTATCGTCATACTTGGGTAGATGCGAGGGCACAGGTTAGTGGCGGTTCAGGATTATATAAATGGACATTTAGTTTAAATTCACAGTTTCTAGAAGCATGGAATACCGTGAAGGAAACCACAACTACTACACCACAGGCAAGTGTGTATTATAATCCAGGACCAAGTGCTAACATTACCACGTGGGTTAAGGTCAAAGATTTAAAAACCGGCCAGGAATTATCATATAATCGCCAAATAAGCGGATGTAGTGGAGCTACTTCGGTAGCGTGGTGGAATGAAAACGGAGGCTGTTAAATAATTAAATATGCGCACATCTTTAATTATTTTAAGAATGGGGCATAGCCTCATTCTTTATTTTTTCCTTTCTCTTTATAAACCTTTTGCCTCTATAATTTATTCTATATACATATAATTTTTAATTGATTAGAGTTTTTTCTAATCTCTTTAGACCTTTAAAGTTTAAGGGATTTTTTCCT
>CAZDEU010000217.1:0-3800 GCA_964504265.1 uncultured Bacteroidales bacterium | reverse complement strand
AATATCAATTGATTTTATATAAACATTTTATAATTATCTTTTACAAACATGCCAGACCTGATGCTTTATATGTTTGGTATGCTGTTATCATGCCATTTGTTTTTCAAGTTCCTGCTTGGTGTAATAAACCTTATTGTGTTCTATTGAATTTACAATAGTCAGTGTCCAGTTAATTTCTTCAGACTTGGTTTTCTTTTTATACCTCCATCCTTCCTCAGTACCCCAAAAATTAACAAAGCCTTTTTCTATTGAGCGTTTTATATTTATTCCCGGGTTAAGGCGTTGTTGAGTTTCTAATTGTTCAGGATTATTCCAAAAAGCACGGTAAGCCTCTTTACATTCTTTTAGGTAAACATCAAAACTATCTCTCCAATTAAGAGTATTATCTTCTTTATATTCTTTAGTTGTGTCTTTTTGAAGTCTTTCTGTTGTATCATCTACGGTCTTTTTTGCGGTCTTTTTATTTTTCTTTATAAATTTAAAGTCCTGATAATTAATATAATTACAGATTTTTAGGCTGGTCTTTTTGTTGTCACTTTTAATAGCACACATTTTGTCCATTTCCAAAACAGAAAAAAATTTCAGTAGTTTGCTTTTTGACCACTTCCACCTTTTCATTAATTTTAACTGGCTGGTGATTATTTCACCCCGGTCACATTCAACTAAATCTTCACCGGCAAATACCTTTTTGTTTTCAAAATTCACCATTAATAATAAGTCGATCCATGCTTCATACTTTGTAAATGGTCTATCCTTTGGATATATCCAATGTTTAGTAATTGACCTATATAAGCCTATCCAGCCTGAATCAATATTATCTTTCATCGACTGACGTAATTTGTTTTTAATCCGAAGTCAGCAGGAATTTCACCCCACTCGGAGGAGTACCATTTCAATACAGATATTTTTACTGTTGACTAAAAGTTCATCTGAACCATTTCTAACAATATCTATTTTGCTTAATACTGATTCAACCCTCTTTAAGTAGTCGATAGATTGCGCCGTATTTCTCCCGGGTATGAGATTGCTATTAGCTTTCCTTTTCAGTAACCATGCTATTGCAGTAACTGAATCAGTATAAATGTCAACTTTTAGATCATCTTTTTTTGCCTGAATAACAGCGTGGGCGAGTGCGATAAACTCAGTGATATTGTTTGTTGCAACACCTATTTTAACGTGGAATAAAACCTTACCTGTTGCAATATCTACACCCTTATATTCTGAAGGACCTGGATTCCCTCTGGTTGAAGCATCAACTGCAATACCGAATAATGGCTTTTTCATAATTCGATGTTTTTTAGCATTTTAAGGCAAATAAAAAACGGTGCCTTCATCCCGCTGCTAAAGTCCATCGAAGGGCTCAAAATGTCCATTTCTGGCATTTTACGGGAATCTGGCACCGCTATATTTTGAAGCGCAAAAAAAAGCGCTCTTAAATACTGGGCGCTATAAACACCCTTCGATAACTTTAGCGTTTCAAAGATACCCCTTTTTTTCATATCCGCAATAATTTTGGATGATTTTTCATGGAATTGTAGAAGTTGTGAACTATTAATTTTAGAATAATACCTTTTGCATTTTATGGATCTCTAATCTTTTAAGAGCTGACCCAAAGTATTCTTTATCTATTTCGCACCCTATAAATTCATTAACCCCAAAGTCATATGCTGCTATTGCTGAACTTCCTGATCCTAAATGGGTATCAATAATTTTATATTCAGGTTTGGCATAATTTTTTAAGAGCCATTTATAAAGCTGTATAGGTTTTTGATTTTCATGGATTCGCGCTTCCTTATTTTTCATATTGCCCTGGATCATGCCGTTCCAAGCGAACTGAAAAATACGAACAGAGTTATTAAAAGAAGTCCATGCTAATTCTGCGTCAGCCCACTGCGTTTGTTGTGTGCATTTATCCCATACTATCATACTTCTTGTTGAATGAAGGTGATCTATAAAATAATTTCCACCCCAGATAATTTGATTTTTAGAAACACGGAATAATTCAAGGAAGTAATTTTCACCTGTTTTAGCTTGCTTAAATGTTATTTGCTTAAAATTACCTGTCTTGGCTTTCTTGTTTTTGGACTCTTTTCTAAACGCAGGTTCCTTGATCCCATAAACAGGGTCAACTATTGCCAAATCAAAATATTTATCAGGCACGGTTGACATATATTTCATACAATCAGTATTAAGCAACTCAATCATTACCCCTCCCTCTCATGACAAACAACATCGCTAATCTCAGCTTTCTCAACCTCTGAGAATATTTTAAAACTTTCACATTCAAGGTAAGACGGGCAATGACAGCCCATTTGCTCGCTTAAAAAGTAGCAACCCCAGCAGCCCTTGTCGGAAGCGGTAAGGGTAAGAATTGATGATTTGTAAGGGATATTCATATCATTGAAATTTTATGTCCGTTAACGACTAAATTAATTTCAATGTCGAGGGCAATTTTAAGCCGGGCAGTATCGGTAAATTCCTGTTTGGGTTGAATCGCTTCAACTGCGAGGGGATGCGTTACTTTTGGTTTACGCTCTTTAAGGATTTCGTCCATTTGCCTGTCAGCTTCTTTTATTTTTTCTGCTATTTCAGGAGGCATGTCTATTTTTATCGGTTGTGGAACCAGGATTGTTTTTACCTCTTTTACTTCTACTGGTTTATGCGCCGGGTATTTTTCTGCATACTGATTGAGAGTATATCCAGAATTAAGCCAATTTAAAACAGTTTCCCATGCTGATTTAGGACATTTTGTCCAGGTCTTTTCATTTAGTATCATTGACAGATACGTCCCGTTAATACCAAGCTTCCGGCCTATTTCAGCCTTGTTTTCTAACTTCTCGACTTTAATAGTATGAGCAAGTTTCTCCATTGTCGATTGTTTACAAATTTCATTCATAATTGATAATATTTACTTGTTTCATATTCAGGCACCCAATCCCCGCCACAGATGTAGCATGTGCAGGTAAGACCTCGTTCAATATAATTATCCCCTCCACAATGCGGGCAAGGACCATCTCCAACAATGACATAGTTACGCATATCCTCTAATGTTTTGGGCAGGTTATTACCCGGGAATAATAGAGCAATCCTGTTAAGGTTATGTTCTGTTTCGCCTTCATTTGAAGCGCAGTCAACTGTTGTTTCAATGGTATCGCCAATGATAGCTGTATAGGCATCTTCGTTAATGTCACAGACCTTTATAACGGCCTGGATAAGTTTGTCTGAAGTTCGGGCGTCAAGGCCCTGAATTGATAGTTTCATAATTATTGGTTTTTATCCCCACTGCTCGGCCATAGCCTTTGCAATTCCAGGGAAGGTTTTACTTCTTAATTTTGTTCTTTCCGGGCCGGGTGTCATTTTCCAGACTTTTTGCTCCCGTCCTGACACTATATTTGTCGGATGTAATTTTGGCAGGTTATAAAGCCATAAACAGGTCGCCTTTTGTTCTCCATGTCCGAACATCCACGGTTGAATGAGTTGAGTATAATCGCCTATAAATAGTCTGGCGTGTTTATGTGGTATAGGGTTTTCAATAGCTATTTTATTAAGAGATGACCTTAGCCCGTATTTTATAAATTCAAAAAAGAAATCAGCAGCAGCATCCATCTCTTCCCAAAGGTTTCTTTCTGAAAGCCAGCGTACTCCTGAATTTGCAAGCCTGGTGCATGGTGGATGTGCTATAACCAAATCCCATTTTTGAGAGTATAAAATTTTAATTGCATCGTCTTTTATATGCCATTCCGGGTGATTTCCAGAAGTTGGCAAAAGGTCACACGACCAAGCATTATGACCACGTTTTC
>CAZDEU010000216.1:0-3829 GCA_964504265.1 uncultured Bacteroidales bacterium | reverse complement strand
CTGATACTCCCCTATAAAAATGGCTATTTATCAACTGTTTGTTGTGACATAGCCAAAAATTAATAATTTTCTCATATATACAGTATGTTCTACTCCTATGTCAAACTTGGACACTTTTTTAAAATTAATATTATAATTGGTCTTATAAGTTTATTCTATTGTATTTAGGTCTAATTTTATTGCATGCGTGTAATGATTTATTTATATACTACATGTAACATTACTTGTATGCAACAGATTGTTAACAAAAACCTTGCCCGACTGGGTAAAAGAATAAAAAAGTTACGACTTCAAAAATCAAAATCTTTAAATAGTTTTGTTTTTAGTAAAGGTGGCGTTACGTCTGCAACTTGGAGTAGGGTTGAAAACGGTTTGGTTGATGTAAAATTCAACACGTTGGTTAAAATTGCAAGTATGTTAGATGTTGAAATTGATGTATTACTTAAAGATTTAAAATTTGATTATTCTATAATGGAAGATTGATTAATTTGTTTATTTAGTTTTCTCTTTTATTATAAAGTTTATAAATATAATTTTCCGTAACGCCACATTCTTTTGCTAATTTTCTACGGCAAGTTTTTGAACCATCATAAATCCTTTTTATGTAACGAGTTTTCAAAATAAGTTCCTCTTTGCAAGGAATAGTAAAGGTATATCCTCTCATATTGAGCAAAAGGCTGATTGCTGCTTCTACACCTGCAAAATCAGCAATCATTTTTAAATCTTCACTATGAAAATCTTCTTTGGTTATTTCTCTTAACCAGGGCTTGTGTTTAAATATATCGTCTTCCAAATAAATGTCCTCACTTGTTGTTAAATTGGTCTCGTCAGTTAACGCATCACGTTAAGACAAGAGGCTTGCTGATGTTAGCCTCTTGTTTCGACCTGCTAAGCAGTTAATGCCGGCATTTTAACTTCATAATTCATTGAAGCAATTTCATTCATCATTTTTCTTGTGATTGAAATTTGAGCCTCAAGCATTTTGCAGTTAGTTTTACGTTCATCTCTGCATCTGTAATCGCCTTCTTCTAAAGTAATATCCGCAAAATTCATTTTTGCTTCCATTAATTCATTTTCAAGGCTTGCAATTTCTGAATCCATCATTGAAATAATAGATTGTTGCATTGTTGTGTTGTTTGTCATTGTTTTTCTCCTTTTCTTTTTACTACTACTTTAAAAGCCTTTTAAATAGCCTTTAAATACTTACTAATTTTTATTTTTTCGAGAATCGGAATAATTGCCGATGCACGAGATTTTGTCATAAATCTGATATCGCTTATATGAAAGCGATTATAAAGGAAGGTCCTTAGTGATTTTTGAAGTTCTTTTTTAGACGTATGGTTACTAATATCTTTCCAAATAGCTTCTATTTTTCTAAGCTGTGGCGGTGTTGCCATAATCTCATCTCTTGAATAAAAATCATCATATTTTTTATGGCAATTTATTTTTGTCGATTTAACTTTATCGTTCAAAATTTCTATAAATATTTGAGCTTCAGTTACGGTCAAATCTTTTGAACTGCAAACACCAAAACTTGCGAGCATATCACGATAAAGCTCATCATCAAGCCCTAAAACATTTATTAATGTATGAATTTGTTTAATCTGTGAATGTGTACTCATATTGCTCCTGAATTTCTTGTATTTGTAACTCTCTGTCATGGTGTATTCCGAATTGAACTCCTGCAACGAATATCCCGAGAGCAATTAGAAATATGTAAAAATGTTTTTCAAATTTTGTTGTGTATTCCATAAGCCCCCTTATAAAAGTGTTTTTCTCATACTTACAGCCAAAATATCTTCATTAATTTCACTACTATTAATTTGTGCAACACGAATGGCTCTAACTAATAATTTAGTTAAAATCCTTGTATTGCCCTTTGAAACTCCTGAAACAACTTCAATTGGTAATTTGAATTTCGGAACTAACGAATGTATTATTGCTTCTTCATCATTACTAGTTAATTTAGTTAATTCGGTTACAATCCCAACTCTTGAATATAGTTGTGCGTATTGCCCATTTTTACCTTTTAAATTAGATATTAATCTTTTCATTCCAAGTAATAGAATACCGATATTAGCTTTATCATAAATTCGTCTAACCAATTCTAATGACTTGTATGGCAAGTGTTCAGCTTCATCAATAATAATCAATCTGCCAGAATACTTTAATTTTTCGACAATATTTAGGAACATCTCATGTACAGTTCCAGTGCCATCAAATCCGAGTTTTTTATGTAATTCTGAAAATAAAACTTTTGGAGAATAGCCTAAATCTGCTTCAATTAAAATAACTCCAGGATTCATCATCGCAAAATTTTTAACTGCAAAAGTTTTACCTAATCCTGCGTCACCATAGCAAACACCTATTTCATTTTCTACGTGACAGGTGAAAGCTATTTCGAAAATATGCTTTACAATAGACGTTTTAATAAATTTTATTTGAATATTATCTTCTCTTAAATGTTCAATTTCGATAAATTTTGCGACAGCTTCATTGATTTTATCTACGTGACCTGTATATTTGTTATTTAGCCATAAATGAAGTGTTGCAGGCGAAATATTGAGTGCTTTTGCAACAAATGAATTTGAATATTTCTTTTCTTTTATTATTTTTTTTAAATCTTCTATTAATGCCATATTTACCTCCTACATAGCCATTCGTTCTTCATATAAAAGTTTTTCGGTTTCAGAACCGAACATTAGTTTTTTAGGAGGATAATCAGCAAAAACTTTTAAATCGGTCTTGAATTCTTCAGAATCCTTTTTATTCGCCTCGATAACCTGATCCATTTTTGTATTAGATATCTTTGAAATACGAGCTTTGGATTCATAATGCTTTTCTCCTAAAGCTATTTTTAAATTTTCCATAATCTCCTCGTTTGAAGGAGTATATTCAGATTTAATATAATCTCTTAAAATTTTCTTTTCTCTATTTTTGTTTTCAAGAGCCTTTTTATATTGTGCTTTTTCAATTTTTGTTTCAGCCATAAATGAAGAATTTTCACTTGCACTAGCTTTACCTAAAAAGGCTTCCGTAGCAGCATCAAAAACCCAAGCTTCTTGGTATGCATTAATATCTCTACGAATAAAGACTTTGCGACCTTTTTCATTTATCATCCATTCATCCCAATATGAAATTTGCAATTGAGAATCATAAATACCATTTCTGCCGATTGAAACATTCTTTGAAGTTCTCATGCAGAATAGCTTTAATGCATCTTTTCTTAAAACTTTTTTAACTTTAAATTCTTCGGCCCAAAGTTCATCAGGACATTTACCCTGCAACACTTTGCCATTTGATGGCATCTTGTTTAAAATATTTACTATGAAATCATCAAACATCTTCTTGAAGTCATCAAACTGCATAATTTTACCTGTTTTAATTTCATTTTTTAATTTTTCAGGTCGTTCTGTTATTTTGCCACCTCTGTAACCAATCATATTTTTTGATAAATATGTTTTAACCTTTAAAAAATCTCTTTCAACAGGCTTTGTTTGACCATTATATGGTTGTGCAAAGTGAACAGTTATTCCTAAATTCTTTAATAACGAATTTTCTTTATCAGAAGTATGTTTAACTAAAGCACCTCTACCACCTGCAAAGTCTTTGCAACGATAATCTTTACCATTGTCGATATAAACATCTTCAGGAAGACCATATTCTAAAACCGCATAATAAAATGTTTGAAAAATATGGTCTGAATTAGGCGATTCTGCGTGTAAAAACCAACCCAACCATTTTGAAGTTTTAACATCTCTAAAAACAGTAACCCAAGGAAAACAGACGTTACCGTTAAAATTAACGGCAACGTCAATTTGTGCATGAT
>CAZDEU010000215.1:0-3840 GCA_964504265.1 uncultured Bacteroidales bacterium | reverse complement strand
ATCAACATAATCAATTGGAGACCGCGAACACATATCTTTATAATTAATACGTGTTTGTATTATTAAATAATTTCTTGCAACAATTGTAAAATATGAAAATGCTTTACCTTTATCTTTCGTGTAATTACGCATTTTTTCTAATAAAAATTCAATTGTATCAAGTTTTGTTTCATCAAAATTACTACCTGCATTAAAAAATTTAAATTTATTTATTAAAATTTCAGACAACTTATCTAAAGCAGGATATATTAATTTTGAAAATAATATATCGCGTTCTATTTGATCTGTTGTATTATTAAATTTAATTATTGCATCTTCAACTTCTATAGGAAAATATTGTTTTTTAATTTTTGGTAATTTTGGGGTTTGAACTTTTTGTTTGATTGGTTTTATTTTTTTTGTTTTTTTCTTAATTACCGGTAATGTAGTTTTAATAACTTTTGATTTTTTAACTTTCTTTGTAACTTTTGTAGCTGTTTCCATTTTATTTTATAACTTTATTTATTTCTGAATAGACGTTCCTTAATTCCTTAATAAAAATGCCAACCTCATCATCCTTTTCAAATGCATCTAGATGGTCTATTTGTTTTAATTTTGTTAATGCTAAATCAACACGAGTTTGAATAATTTCAAATGTAAATTTATAAGTTGTAATTACATTTGCTGCACGATATAACATAACTCCAAAAAATAAAACAGCAATTGCTAGTAAAATAATAATTATAATCATACCGTAAAAGCTTTATCAATTATTGCATCAATAGTTGCTGAATCTTTAAGTTTTGCTTGAAGCTTCATATTTGGTTTATCACTTTTTGTTTTTGGTGTATAAAATACGTTTGTATCTTTTGAATTACGCCATTGTTCAAATTCTATTCTATATGCCATAATATCTGCTTGATGAACAATATATAATAAATTTGTTTTTGGTTTTGATTCTGCTGAAAATCCATTAAAATATGGTTTATTTCCTTCATCATATAATCCATCATGTGCTAATATTGAAATGTATTCATTTTCAGTTAACATCAACCCATATTGATTAAGTAATAGCAATGATCTATCTTGTATACGCATAAATCCTAATTCAGGATTAATTTCATAATATTTACCTTGATTTTTTATATGCCAATCAGATTCACATTGAATATAATATGGAACTCCTTTTGCCCCAATTTTTCCAAGATCATGGCACAATGCAACAAATTTTAATTCTTCAAGAGTATAACCAGTCATATCAGCACCACTGCGTTCCCAAACTTTATAAAGCAATTCTGAATTATTAATTACATTTAATGTATGAATCACAAATCCTCCCGGAAATGCCCCATGTAAATGATTAAAACTTGATGCTGGTGATAACAATATTTGCTCATCAAAATCATCAAACAATGTTAATAATTGTTGCTTACGTGCACCTGTAAATGTGCTTTCTATGATAGCTATAATCTTATCATAGTTGTCTTTTAACTGTTCTACTTCTAATTTCATGTGACTTTATTTTTGAGTAATAAATTTTACAAATTCATGTGTTTCACCTTTCTTTGGTATACCGTAACGTCTAACATTGTTTATACCAAAATTATAAGATGCTAATGTATATTGCCAAATTACTTGTTCATTTTTATATTTTTTTTGCCAATATGTATAATATTCATTTAATATAGTTGTTCCAATTATAATATTTGATTTCCAGTTATGTATTGGAATATTTAATTTTTTAGCATAATGGCAATAATTATTATGCTCAATTTGCATATATCCATATGCTTTTTTATTTGATTTTGCTGCTTGATCAAATGTTGATTCTTTATAAATTAATCGAATCATTGTTTTATGTGGAACTCCTGCTTCATTAGCTGCATCAATCATAAACCACAAATGCTCAATTGGAACAGTTTGTGGTATTATATAATCTTTATAGATTGTGCAATATCGTTTTGTTTTTTTATTCCATATTTTATAAGGAATTTTTATATCTGCTTTTTTTGATATAATTGTGTATAATATATTGCTATCTATTTGATAATTATAACTTTTTTCATATGTTTGTAATGTTGTTGATAATAGTAATGTAATGATTAAAATTATTGTTTTAATTGCCATCCTTGTTCAATTAGTTTCTGAATAAACGTTATTTTTGATTTTAAAATCTTTTTAGTTGTTTTGCCGTTTGGTGATATTAAATTATAATAATTATTTTTTGATTCAATATTAATATCATTATCTTTATATTCTCTATCAAGCATTGTTATACCGTTAATTAAATCAACACAATGTTGAATTGCAAAACAACGCAATATTTTAGGATCAGTGATATTTGTTTGTTCATCATTTGATTTAATACCAAATGTTGTAGGATTTTTTAAATTATCAGCTTCAACAATGATACTTGCAAACTTATAAGTTCTTAATATTTTTTGTGGAAATGATAAACAATCACTAATTCCAATTATAGGTATGTATGTTTTAATTATTCGTGGATTAATAAGATACAAAGGATACTCAATATTAACAAGTATAACGCGATTACTAGTTATCCCAATTTGATTACAAGATAATTTATTACCTACTGGATTTTTAACTAATTCAGCAACTAATTTTTTAACAACTTCTTTATTTGAATGATCATCATAATTTAGTGTACATCTTATTTTTAATTTTAAGATATCTGTTTCTATCATATAGTGCTATTTAAAATTTGTTCATGTTTATAAATTTCAGATTGAATTTTTAATTTTGATTTTTCTGATTTAGTTATTTGCAATTTCTTTTTAAGATCAAATATAATTGCACCTTCGCTATGTTTTGTTGATATTTTTTGCTTTTTAGAAATTCTTTTAGATTTTTCTTTTTTAATTGTTTCAGGTAATGAATTTTTTAATGCTGGTTGTAATATTCCCTTAATATAGCAATCACCACTTTTATCAACAAATAACTTCATTTTTTGCCATCCGCGAGGTTTACCTGATGGAATTATTTGTGATGGTTGTTTTAACAGCGTTACATCAGGCGGAACCATATTACATACACATCGCCAGCAAATTCCTTCAATTGAATCAAATGATATTCTCATATCACTTCCACACTTTGAGCAATGAACTTTTTTTAAATTTTCATGCTTCATAGTTGTATTTGCTTTACTTGATGATTGTATTCTTTTAACGCGTTTTACACGTACTTTTTTAGATTTTTTCATTAGGTTTAAATTAAAGTTCCAATGTAGTGAATATATATCACATACACAAGAAAAATTTGATTTATTTTTAAAATAATCTTTTAATGCTACAATAATATTTGCAAACTAATAGTTCTATACCAATTATTTATTGCAACTTCTAATTTCCAATTATCAACATACGTCGTTGGCATTCTTTTATTATTTATATACACAGAAGTTGTTGATAATGCCCTTGTATTGCCATATCCGTCTATTCGTATATTATTTTTTATACAACCACACCCACAATAATCTTTCCACATAGTTGGATTTGATTTTAAATCATTAATAATTTCATTTACAAATTTGCTCATTTTATTTTGTTTTTATAATGGTAAAGGAATTTCATTTAAAAGTTGCGTAGATACATGGGTATATATTTCAGTTGTTTTACTTGATGCATGCCCTAAACAACTTTGAATCACTCGTAAATCAACTTTATTTTCTAATAGAGTTGTTGCATAACTATGCCGCAGCAAATGAAAATGGTATTGATTACCCAAATATTTCTTCACAATTTTATTACAACTTGAGGGTGTATATTTTGGATTACGTTTACCATTAAGTGAACTACCCACCCACGCCAGAGGCGATGGGATGGGCTTCGGGTTTCACAGACT
>CAZDEU010000214.1:0-3916 GCA_964504265.1 uncultured Bacteroidales bacterium | reverse complement strand
ACATTGTTTAATTATTAACCTCTTTCCAAATCATTTCTTTTAATTTCTGTAAACCCTGTTTATCCCACGATGAAATAAATATATAAGGTATATCAGGTAAATCTTTAATAATATAATCCTTAATTTCGTCATCAATTAAATCGCTTTTTGAAATAGCGAGAATTCTTCTTTTATCAAGCAATTCAGGATTATATAATTTTAATTCATTAAGCAAAATTTTATATTCATTAAAAATATTATCAACATCAGCGGGAATTAAAAATAAAAGAATTGAATTACGTTCAATATGTCGTAAAAATCTTGTTCCCAGTCCTTTGCCTTCGTGAGCACCCTCAATAATACCAGGAATATCAGCCATTACAAAAGAACGATTGTCGTTAAAAGAAACAATACCCAAATTAGGTACTAATGTAGTAAAAGGATAATCAGCAATTTCGGGTTTAGCAGCCGACAAAACCGACAACAAAGTAGATTTACCAGCATTAGGAAAACCAACCAAACCAACATCAGCCAGAATTTTTAATTCTAATATTTTCCAGGCTTCAAAGCCATCCTCGCCAGGCTGAGAATATCGCGGCGTTTGATTAGTTGCCGATTTAAAATGGTCATTTCCCAAGCCTCCTCTCCCACCCTGTAATACAATAAAAGTTTCTCCATCCTGAGTTATTTCACCTTCAATTTCATCTGTTTCAACATTTTTAACAACAGTTCCTAAAGGAACTTCGATAATAACATCTTTACCATCAGCACCTTTTTTCAAATTTGAAGAGCCACTAACACCATTTTCAGCAAAAATATGCTTTGTATATTTAAGATGAAGCAAGGTCCATAATTGCGAATTACCCTTGAGAATTACGCTACCACCTTTACCACCATCACCGCCATCGGGACCACCTTTAGGCACATATTTGAAGCGAGCAAGATGACTAGAACCAGCACCACCTTTGCCCGAGCGACAAAATATTTTAACATAATCAACAAAATTTGAGGAAGCCATATTCGTATAAGTTTTCAGTATGCAAACTTAACAAATAACCTTATCAATTTCTGCACAAATTGAAACAAAAATATCATCTATATTACCACTACCCTTAACCTGACTTAGTTTACCCTGTTTTTTATAATACTCTAACAAAGGTTCGGTTTGTTGTTTATAAACATCAAGACGTTTATTGACTACATCAGGGGTATCGTCCGAACGTTTTAAAAGTTCAGCTCTAATAAGCAGTCTTTTAACAAGTTCATCATTATCAGTATTCAAAAAAACAACTAAAGAGACAGGAATTCCTTTCTTAGCAAGCATTTTGTCGAGTGCCTCAGCTTGGACTATAGTTCTTGGAAATCCATCAAACAGCAAACCTTGTCCTGCTGTAGTTTTTGAAGCAGCATTTTCAAGTACTTCTATTACAATATCATCGGGTACTAACAGCCCTTTATCAATTATTGATTTAACTTTTAAGCCAATTTCGCTTTCTTCTTTAATTTCTTTTCTAAAAATATCTCCTGTCGAAATATGTAATAAGTTATATTTTTCTTTAATTTTTAAAGCCTGTGTACCTTTACCCGCTCCCGGAGGTCCTAAAAATATTACATTTAACATTGAATAAAAATTTATTTAATAATTTTGTGTATTCGTTTTAAAAATTTGATGTTTAGTATGAGCATTCTAAAAATCAAATTATTCTTTAATCTTGTAAACATCAGGCAAATTTCTACCATAACCGTCGTAATCTAAGCCATAACCTACAATAAAATCGTTAGGTATATCCATTCCAACATAATCAATTAAAAATTTCTTTTTAAAAGCTGAAGGTTTAAAAAACATAGTACCAACTCTTATGCTTGCAGGATTATATTCAGTAAATTTTGATATCAGATAATCAAGTGTAAGACCTGTATCAACAATATCTTCCAAAATAATAACATGTCTGTCTTTAATATCTTCTTTTAAGCCAATAACTTCTTTAATATTTTTAGTTGATTTAACTCCTGAATAAGAAGAAACACGCATAAAAGTTATTTCGCAGGGTATTGTAATTTTTTTTAATAAATCTGCCGAAAATATAAAAGTTCCATTAAGAATTCCAATAAAAAGTGGAGATTTACCTTCCATTTCACGGTTTATTTTTTCAGCAAGTTTTTCAACTGACTTATTTATTTCTTCACTCGAAATAAACAATTCAAATTCCTTATCCTTTACTTTAACCGTTTTCATTTTACCTATTTTTGAAAAAAAATAAGGGGCAAAGTTATAAATAATATGTTTACAATAAACAAAATAATTATTATAAACTTAATTTAATTTTAAACCATAAATTTTTATTTAATTTGCAATGTTTTATTTATGCAAAATACATTAATACTAACAATACAAAAAAATGACAAACAACAACTCTGAAGTTAAGATAAGAAATCTTTATTTAAACATTGAGAAACAAGAGATATTAAAAAATGTAAATCTTGATATACCTGCAAATAAACTTACTGTAATTATTGGTCCTTCGGGATGTGGAAAGACTACCTTATTAAAATGTCTTAACAGGCTTACAGATTTAAACCCCGAAATGAAAATTAAAGGCTCAATACAAATCGGCGACGCCGACATACTTTCGGCTTCAACTGATGTTGTATCGGTTAGACAAAAAATGGGATTATTGGCACAACGCCCTTACCCTTTACCAATGAGTATTTTCAGTAATGTTGCTTACGGTTTAAAACTATCTCATAATCTTTCGCGAAAAGAAATGTATGCTAAAGTGGAACATTATTTAAAACTTGCAAACCTTTGGGACGAAGTAAAAGACAGATTGCACGACCCCGCTGCTAAGCTTTCAATAGGGCAGCAACAACGCCTTTGCCTTGCAAGAGGATTAGCCGTTGACCCTCAAATTATTTTAGCCGATGAACCTACTTCCGCACTTGACCCTATTTCAAGTCAGGTAATTGAAGAACAATTTTTTCAATTAAAAAATGATTATACAATTATTATGGTTACACATATTCTTCGCCAAGCTAAAAGAATTGCCGATTATGTGATTTTTATGTATCTCGGCGAAGTTATTGAAACCGGAACCGCCGACGAATTCTTCAATAATCCCAAAAAAGAAAAAACTAAATCGTATTTGCAAGGACTTTTTAATTAAATTAGCTTTTTTGTATATAAACAGAAAATAATAATTGATTATTGACAATTGACGATTTTTATAGACCAATAACACATTTTTTACTTTTAAAATTTAACTTTCTACATTTAATTTTTAGTTCCTTTAAAAAATTCATTTTTTATAAAAACTAATATGTTTTAACTTTACATATATCATGTTTTTTTAAACTAAATATTTTCGCTTGGTTTACATTAAGTGGTATACTTTTCAATTAATAAATGTGGTACTTTTTAGTTAATATAAGCAATTTAATGTTTTCACAAAAGTGACTCCGAAGGGACTCGAACCCCCAACCCTCAGAACCGGAATCTGATATTCTATCCAATTGAACTACGGAGCCTGTTGATGATGCAAAGTTAATGTTTTTTAATAAATATTATTTTCGATTAGAGAGATTTACGAATTACAAATTAATAATTAAATATTATAGACTTATATTTAATTATTATCGTTTAATTTTCATATTTTCTATTTTAAGGTAACTCCTACGGTGCTGTTGAAATATTTTTAAAAAATCTTTTAAAAATTATTTTGAGCTGCTATTGCTATATATTCTAAAACAATTACGAATTTAAAATAGTAATTTCAGCGCAGTTTAAAAGAGACTGAATCAAATAAATATTATATTTTTAATTTCACCTTTTTTAATACCACACTAATAACACGGATACTACAGATTTTCACTGATTAAAAATCTGCGTTATCAGCGTGCTATAAAAATGTAGATAATCAATAAATGTCAACGCCTGAAA
>CAZDEU010000213.1:0-3968 GCA_964504265.1 uncultured Bacteroidales bacterium | reverse complement strand
TCTTCAAACGGCTGGTTAAAAATTCATAAAACTGCACATAATGCAGGTATCCCAACAAATGCAACTATGCTTTATGGTCATATAGAAAAATATAAACATAGGGTTGATCATCTCAACAGACTAAGAAAACTTCAGGACGAAACCAATGGCTTTAACAGTTTTATACCTTTAAAATTCAGAAATGCAAATAACAAAATGTCGGCAGTTAAAGAAGTAGCACTAATTGAAGACCTTAAAAACTACGCTGTATCCAGAATTTTTTTAGACAATTTTCCACATATTAAAGCTTATTGGCCCGCAATAGGAATAGATGCTGCAATTTTATCACTATCGTATGGTGCCGACGATTTGGATGGTACAATTAACAATAGCACTGCAATATATTCTTTGGCTGGTGCTAAAGATAAAAAACCAGCATTAAGTGTTTCAGAACTACGTACACATATTATTGACTCAGGGTTTATTCCAGTAGAAAGAAATTCCGATTATAAAGCCATTTAAATTCCTTTTTTTCATTTTACTCAACCATTTAACGTAATTAATAAATTTTCTGCATCAATTACTAATTACATTTTGACAAAAAATGTAATTGATTGTATGTTTGAAACATAATTAATTTCTAAAAAAATGAAAAAGAAAATTTTTAAAGCATTGTGTATTACTACGGCATCAATTTTAATAATTGTATCGTGCAAAAAAATTATTAAAAACTGCAGTTCTGAATCGGCTATCTTGAAAAACAAAATAGCTAAAACATGGATATTATATGAGGTTTCAAATAATAAATGTACAGATACTGTAACAAAAAATGCATGGATACTGGAAATAGCGCGTTCGGGCGATTGCTATTCAATAACAAATAATGTGTTTGGAGAGCAAGAAGCTCAGATAGGTAAATGGGATATTGTTAACGATGGTAAAACATTACAAATAAACAATTATTTTTTAACGACAAAACCTATATTTATTAGCACTTGGTACGATATTTTAAAATTATCAGAAAATGAACTTTGCTTAGAATCTTCTTTCAACGACAAAGAAGTATTTCATTTCAAAAATAAAAAAAATTAAGAATAAATCAAATAATATATATTGTCATGTGTGCATTAAATCAAAATCAACAAAAAAGTACAGATAACAATGTACTAATTTCATCAAACTTGAAATGCAATATTCCTCTTAACTGTAAATGGAAATTTATAAAATTAATTACAGACGGCATAGACAACACAATTTATGCGATAAACGATATATTAATTCTGTCAGACAACGGAAAGGCTTTTCTAAAAAGCGACGGAGTAAATTTTGATGGAAGATGGTCAATCAATAATTTTTCACAAAATATAAAATTATTCTTTTTAGCTAAATATTCAAATGAACAATCGGGTATGGGCTATAATGCTGATTATGAATTAAAAATTACAGCAAAAATTCAAAAATCAACACATAACACACTAAATATTAAAGGTATATCTTATGCCTTTGTTGTCGAAAGGCATTTTGGAGTATTACCTACATTGCCCACAACCACCGAAATAATTTATCCATTTGAATGGCAACTTATCAAAGTCAGGTAATTAATTGTTTAAAAAAAATTCATCTTAATGCTAACTTTATAATGAAAAATAATTATTTTTGCATAATAAATAAATGAATTATGGCTAAAAGAAAAGACTCAGCAGAAGATAGCATTGTTGCCGTTGAAGAGGCATTGGGCAAAACAGAATTATTCTTCGAAAAAAATAAAAACCTACTAACATATATTGTTCTCGGTATTGTTGTCGTTATTGGTGGCTTTTTACTTTATCGCAATTATGTTATAGAACCTAAAGAAAGAGAAGCTCATTCACAAATGTATGGTGCCGAAAGTTTTTTTGCAATGGATTCTTTTAATCTTGCAATTAATGGAGACGGCAACCTTAGAGGGTTTCAGGATATTGTTGATGAATACGGCGGAACTAAAGCAGGTAATCTTGCTAAATATTACCTTGGTATAAGTTATTTACATACTGGCAATTATGACGAAGCTATTAAATATCTTAAAAAGTTTAAATCAAAAGACCATATCATTAGCTCAATGGCTTTAGGTGCAATTGGCGACGCATATATGGAATTAGACGACAAAGAGTCTGCTTATTCCTATTACCTTAAAGCTGCTGATAAAAATAATAATGATTTTGTTACTCCTTTATTTTTAATGAAAGCTGGCGCTACTGCCGAAATACTCGGTAATTTCAATAATGCTATCAAAGCTTACGAAAGAATAAAAAAAGAACACCACAAAAGTAACGAAGCAAGAATTATTGATAAATACATTGCCAGAGCCAAAGGCTTAGGCGAAATAAAATAAGCTGCAAAAAATGTCTTCTGAATTAAAAAACCTTTCTTTTTACAACGAATCGGAAATTCCAGACGCATCAAATTTAGTCTTTGGAATTGTTGTATCGGAATGGAACATTTCAATAACCAACAATCTTGCTGATGCTGCTATTGATACATTATTAAAGCACGGAGCTAAAAAAGAAAATATTATTATTTCTTATGTACCTGGCAGCTTTGAATTGCCACGAGGGGCACAATATCTTATTGAAAATTCTTTATGCAATGTTATTATTTGCCTTGGATGCATTATACAAGGTGAAACTCGTCATTTTGAATTTATTTGTCAGGCTGTTTCTCAAGGCATTATGAAACTTAATATTGAAACACCTATACCTGTTATTTTTGGGGTTTTAACAACAAATAACAAGCAACAAGCCGAAGATCGCTCAGGTGGCAAACACGGTAACAAAGGTGTTGAAGCAGCAGTTGCTGCTATTAAGATGGCTCTTCCTACAAAGCAAACATTAAAAGCTGAGTAAAATATATTCAGCTTTAATTTTATTTTTTATGGACCACATAGATTCAAATAGTACTTTTAATATAGTTTTTATGGGTACACCTGAATTTGCAGTGCCTTCGTTAGATATTCTTGTTAAAAATAATATTAAGATCAGCGCTGTTGTAACTGTACCTGATAAACCAGCAGGCAGAGGTCTAAAAATTAAAACTTCTGCTATAAAAGATTATGCTGTGGCAAACAATATTCCTGTTTTGCAACCAGAAAATCTTTCATCACCTGATTTTATTAACAAATTAAAAACAATTAATCCTTCTTTAAATGTTGTTGTAGCATTTAAAATATTACCAAGAGAAATTTTTACACTGCCTGCTAAAGGTAGCGTAAACCTTCATGCTTCATTACTCCCTCAGTACAGAGGTGCTGCTCCAATGAACTGGGCTATTATTAATGGCGAAAAATATACTGGTTTAACTACTTTTTTACTCGACGAAAATGTTGATACAGGAAAGATTCTTATGTCAGAACAAGTGGAAATTGGAAATGAAGAAACACTTGGCGAATTGCACGATAAAATGAAAATTATTGGAGCTGAACTACTACTAAAAACTGTTAATGCTTTAAAAAACAACAATATTATAGCAAATAATCAGGATAATTTTATTGAAAAAAATATTGTACTGAAAAAAGCTCCAAGAATATTCAGAAAAGATTGTAAAATTGATTGGAACAACAATTGCATAACAATTTTTAACAAAATAAGAGGTTTAAGCCCCTACCCTGCTGCTTTTACTGAATTAACTCTTGATAATGGTAAAAATATTTGCTTGAAAATTTTTAAAGCATCATACGAAATTGTTTCTGATAAATATATTGCAGGTAATATATATACTGATAATAAATCTTTTTTGGGTGTGGGAACTTATGATGGTATTGTGTTTTTAAAAGTTGTAAAACCTGAATGCAAAAATAATATGTGCATTGAAGCATTTTTGAGAGGAAATAAATTGAATAATTGTTTTTAAATTTTTATTTTATTAATGGATCACGACAATCAAACAAAATTATATAATTATCTGATTTCGTTTATTACTAAAGCAAGACGAGAAAAATTTGAAGAAATTATTAA
>CAZDEU010000212.1:0-3979 GCA_964504265.1 uncultured Bacteroidales bacterium | reverse complement strand
GCAATAAATATATGTTATTAACTAAAGACTATAAAATTAACATTCTTCAACATTAAAACCTGCATTAATAAAATTTCTCCAGAAGTAAGGGAAAGATTTTGAAGTAACATTAGGCTTGTCAATAATAATTTTACCAATAAGAGGAGTTAAGTATGCAAACGACATAGCTATACGATGATCAGAAGCTGAATTTATTAAAGGTATTTGCGATATAATTTTAGCATTATTATTAAGAATTATTTCAGCATTATTTATTTTATTAACATTATATCCTAACTTTGTAATATTGTCGATAAATATACTCAATCTGTCGCATTCTTTATAAGCTTGATTTTGCAATCCCGAAAATTTAGCTTTAATATTTAAAGCAGCGCAAGCTATAGCAACAGTAAGAAAAAGGTCGGGGCATTGCGTAAAATCATATTCAAAATATTCAGGTTGAGAAGTTGTTTTAATAATTTTTAGATTACCACTTTCAAAAAATGATTTTATACCAAGTTTGCTAAAAATTTCTCGTACAATAACATCACCTTGTAAACTGTTTGCGTAAAGTTTATTTAATAATACATCATTACCTGTAACAGCAACTTCAAGGAAACTGTATGATGCAGAAGACCAATCGTTTTCAACATAAAAATCTTTAGGAACATATTGAGATTGTGGTATAATAATTTTTTGATTTGAAAAAGATACATCAGCACCAAAATATTTCATAAGTGTAGCAGTCATTTTAATATAAGGCAAAGAAACCGAATTACCTTTTAAATTAATTGTTAAACCACCATTAATATATGGAGCAATAAGCATTAAAGAAGAAACATACTGACTACTTATTGATGTATCAACGAAAGTTTCATTACTATAAAAAACTTTATTCTTAATATGAATAGGAGGGAAGCCATAATTTTCGGTATATTTTATATCAGCACCTATTTTAATTAAGGCACCAATCAAATCAGCTATTGGTCTTTGTTTCATTCTTTCATTACCTGTAAGCATCCATTCGCCTTCATAAAAAGCACAAACAGAAACAAGAAATCTTAAGACTGTACCAGCATTTTCTGTGTTTAAAACAATAGTTTGTTTAGTTTTATTGTTAGCAATTTTTTCGAGAAGTTTGCTCATTAACACAGTGTCATCAGCATTGGAAATATTTAAAATTTTAAAATCTTTATTGGCTAACTTCCTTATAACAAGCACACGATTACTAATACTTTTAGAAGCAGGCAATAGACGTTCTTTAGATAATTGAGTATTATTAAATTGAAGAATTGCAGGCATTTATAGTAAAGATTTAATCGCGTATTACTTTAAATTCACCTGTTTCGCTTATTTTAATAATAGTAGATGGTTTAGCTTGTATCATTTTTTCTCTGTTAATATTTACAACATAATCAACATTCTTAAGAATAGCATCAGGAATATCTCTGTAGATAAGAGAAACGCTTTCGCCCGAAATATTAGCAGAAGTAGAGACTAAAGGAGCGTTAAGCATACTAATTAATCTGCGACAAAATTCATCTTTAACTATTCTTATGCCTATTGAACCATCAGGCGCAATAAGACTTTTAGCAACATTTATTGCATCTGGATATATAATTGTAAGTGGCTTATTCCAGTTATCAATCAAATCCCATGCAAAATCAGGTACTTTTTTTATATATTTAACAAGTTTTTCTTTTTCATCCAAAAGAATTATCATACTTTTAACAGTACTTCTTTTTTTAATATCATATATTTTGTTCACTGCTTTAGAATTAGTGGCATCGCAGCCAATACCCCAAACAGTATCGGTTGGATAAACAATAATACCGCCTTTTTTAAGGACTTCATAAGTTTTCAAAATTTCATTTGTCATCATTTAAGATATTTAATAATTTATCTGTATTAATAGTTAAAGCACATTTAAAATGTTTTTCGGGGCAATTATTGTAACCGTGAATACCGCAAGGTCTGCAATTCATTATTTCGTCAGTTTGTATTATAAAAGACTTATCAGACAAAGGACCAAAACCAAATTCAGGTATTGTAGAACAAAAAATAGCAGTTACATTAGCATTAACCGAAGAAGCAATGTGCATAGGAGCCGAATCGTTAACAAAATTCATAACAGCATTTTTCATAAGAGCGGCTGATTCTAAAAATGTTAGCTTACCACACAGCATTACAATTTCTTTTTCATTACATAAATTAATTATTTCATTACATATCAATTCATCTTTTGCTGAACCAAGTAAATAAATTTTAAAATCTTTATTAATTTTATTAATAAATTCAACCCATTTAGAAAGCGGAAATTGTTTTGTAAACCATAACGAAGCAGGTGCTATACAAATATAAGGTTTAGATTTATATTTGGCAACATTATCATAATCATTTGCTGACGGGTATAAAGCAACTTTGCCGTTTTTGTTTCCTGATAAAAGTGTTGCTAACAACAAATTCCTGTCTTTTTCGTGTAAAACATTTTCACTATTACCAATCTTGTGCTTTATTCTTTTCGAAAATAAAAACGAAAAAGGATTTTTGCTAAAACCTGCTGTAAATTTAGCTTTTGAAAAAGCAGTAATAAAACCACCAGTAAAAAAACGCTGAAAGCAAATTACTGCATCATATTTTGTACGCCTAACTAATCTTGTAATATTGAGTAATGTTATATATTTACCTTTCGACTTATCTAAAATAATTATATTATTAATAAAAGGGTGCTTATTAAATAAACTTTGATTTCCTTTTTTTACTAAAACATCAATAGCAGCATCAGGAAAAGCTAAATGTAAGTTTTCTAATGCGGGAGTAATTAAAATTACATCACCTATTGATGCAGTTTGTATTAATAATATATGTTTCAATTCTATATATCAATTTGATGTTTGCGAAGTACCATATTAAGACTTGTTTTTTTGTCGGTAGATTCTTTGCGTTTACCGATAATTAAAGCACATGCAACATTATATTCACCAGCAGGAAATTTTTTAGTAATTGAACCAGGTATAACAACAGAACGTGGTGGAACATAACCTTTGTATTCAACACTCTTAGCTTCAGAAACGTCAATAATTTTTGTAGAAGCAGTAATCACAACATTAGCCCCTAAAACAGCTTCGGCACCAATACGAGCGCCTTCAACAATAATACATCTAGAACCAATAAAACAATTATCTTCAACAATAACAGGTGCAGCTTGTACAGGTTCTAACACACCTCCAATTCCCACTCCACCGCTAAGGTGAACATTTTTACCAATTTGGGCGCAAGAACCAACAGTAGCCCAAGTATCAATCATAGTTCCTGAATCAACATAAGCTCCAATATTAACATAAGAAGGCATCATAACAACACCCGAAGCTATATATGAGCCATAACGGGCAATTGCATGAGGAACAACTCTTACATTAAGTTTATTATAATTGTTTTTTAAAGGTATTCTGTCGTTAAATTCAAATACGCCAACCTTAATTTCTTCTAATTTCTTAATAGAAAAATACATTATAACAGCTTTTTTAACACATTCGTTAACTTGCCATTCGCTACCATCAATTGGTTCTGCAGTTCTTATCATTCCCTTGTCAAGCAATTCTATACAATTTTCTATAGCAATTATTGTTTCTTTATTAGTTAATAAATCTCTGTTATACCAAGCATTTTCAATAATTGACTGAAGTTTGTTTGTCATAATATAAAAATTTTAACAAAGTTATAAAACATTGAGAGATAATTGAATATATGTATGTAAAATTATTGGGGATTTCCCAAAATAAAGCAATTACAATAACTTATATGAAAAAAGTTTGTAAATAACATAGTATTACAATACTGTTAAAACAAGTATATGTAATAGGAGGGAGCATCATCCGAAAATCACGTTCGCTTTGCTCACGTTTGATTTTTTATTTTTTCGCATTATTCAAAACTGCGTTTTGAAATGCTTCAAAATAAAAAATCACGCCCATTGGGCGTGATTTTCGGGTGGCGGAGA
>CAZDEU010000211.1:0-3989 GCA_964504265.1 uncultured Bacteroidales bacterium | reverse complement strand
GGTGGTCTATTTCAAGCGGAATGACCTGATCACATTGGTCGGAATAATCATTATAGACAGTCTGCCCAATTCCCATAGGAACACCTTTAAACCATTTGTATAGTTCGTTAGCAAAAGATAATTCGTCTACATTTTGGTTATTGAGAATTGAGTCGCAAATGCATAAAAATTGGTCTGTATCGTCAGTCCAGTCACCAATTTTCCAACGTTTCCTATGCTTGTCTTGAATAATTTGAGAATAGTCTGTAAGTCCTTTAGGGTAGTAGTCAGAAACCTCCTTTTTGCTTAAAAATTCAGTCCCAAGTCCTAAAGCGTCACCAATAGCTTGTCCATAAAAAACACCCTTTATTTTATCTAATTGCTCTTCGGTCATTCTTTAAAAGTTACACATAACGTACACATGTATGAAATCGTTTGGGGTTTGCGGGCTCGTCACTATCAACCGTTGCAAAAGCTGATGCGGGGCCGAATGCTCCAAGTAACCACAAAACCCCCAAATGTTTTATACATGCTGTTATGGGCTGGCATTTAATTATTTATAAATTTTTCAAACATGTCATATCTTTTTGCATCACTTAATAACTTAAGCCATTTTTCTTGTTCAATAATCGGAGCAACTATCGTATATTCATCAATCAGACTCCAATTAGATGGTAAAATTGTATTTAAAATTTCATTTGTTATCATAATTGGTTTTTCTTCCGATGTGTTCAATAAAATGAAATCATATTTGTCAATGATGCAATTTGTCTTGTTTGTTAAAAGTTTGAGAATCTTTGTATCTTCCTCTGAATTACCAACTTGCATGATATCTCCATATTCATAATCAGGAATATAGTAGTTTACTGCAATGATTAAGCTGAACATTTTATTTTTTAGTTGCTCTTCGTTTAGTTTCTTAAATTGCTCGTGTAATCGTTTGCCAAAATGGACTTTTCTAATTGGTCCATAAATAGCAATGTCGTTATTTTCTCTTGATAAAAGTTGAATTGTGTTACAATCGTGTATTTCTGTTTCAATTATTTTATTGTCGTCAAAAAGAGGGAAATCCAAAATTTGTTCTTCATCCTCATTAAGAACGAGTCCGTTTGTTAATGATATAATTTCAGACACCAATAAGTTTGTTAATTGATAATCGTATTTGTTAGATAAAACGGTATTCCTTATCTCAATTAAACCATCTTCAATTGACAAATCTAAACCTCTTGTTGATTTTTTGTCTATCCAATAATAAAATGTATTTTCTCCTCTATATTCAAATTTTATTTCTGAATTTGTGGAAACTACTTTATTAAAATAGTTAAAATCAAAATTAGATTTTGGGATTATATTATGGATTATACTCATTGCTATATTTTAAAATTCTGCCCTCAAACGACAATTACATCCAACGTGAAATGGTAATTTAGGGGGATTTGATTTTGGATATTTTTTTGAATGTTCTCTTGCTTTTAAACAAACGCAATCAGGGTCATAATTTTCGTGTTTTTCAATTGTATAATGCTTTACCCAAGATTTATCTTCTTTTATTTCCTCTTGATTTTGTTCTGAACATCGGTATGTGTCAGCAATTAAAGATGTATATTCGTTTAAGAACATCCAATGATGCTGTATTTGCTCTATGTTTATATCTTGGAATTCTGCTGGTAAAGGTTTCAATTTAAACAAATTACGAGTAGCAATGTATTTCCCGATATTTTTGAGTAGTTCTTGATTTTCTTGTAAATAATCTATCGCTTTATTTTTTCTTTTAAAGAAATTTTCTTCCTTATCACAGATTTGATTTAATATTTTGAGCGTTTGAGAATTGAGAATTTCAATTTGGTCAATTTCATCAGCTGTAAAAACCAAATCTGCTTTAATCAAATCATCGAAATCTTTGCGTTCCCAATGTGTAATTACTTTTCCAAAATAATGGCATAGACTGAAATATTTAGAAATATTCTCAAATCCATATTTTTGAACTAATCTATCATCAATTGAACATTCTATGTCTGAATAGTCAAATAAAGTAATTAAATCGCAATGTGCTCTTTCAGGCAATTTATTTAATGTACTTTCCTTAAATTCACTTTCGATTATTTCTTTATCTTTTTCTGTGGCTTCCTGATACTCTTGCGATTCATTAATTAATGCTTGTGTTAATTTCAAATAATAGGGTTTGTATTTTTGAATATAATCATCAACTTCCTTACATTTAATGTTATATGAAGAAAAAAGAGGAACTAATTCTTTGGACTTATTCCATAATTTATCGTCTTTCAAAATAGAAACAACCTTTCTAACCGCTTCTACACTAGTATTGTATAAGGTTAATTCAAAAGAACTGTTACGATTTATAATGGTTGGATTACTTATGTTTGCAGTAATTTGTAAATCTTTTTCCAATTCAACTGTTGGATTTATAGAACCAAGTTTTTCTTTTAATTGTTGTAATTTCAATTTGTTTTTATCAGTATTGAGTTTATCGTATTCAAAAATTGTCTGATTACCGATTTCTAATATTTTTTCTTTTCTTTTAGATTTTGCATCATCCCTTTTTAATTGTTCAATTTGCTCTGTTTGTTCATCGAAAAAACGGTCAAAACAATCAAAAAGACACGATGAATAATAATCTTTTAAGTTTTCAAAGTTTGGTTTTGCTATCAATGTTAATTCAAAATCATTAATGATTCTATCGTAATACATTGATTTGTATTGGTCTATTGAAGCTTGAATGTCAGTTATATACCTTTGATTATAAGATGCTTTAATGAAATCGTCGTACATTTTTTCGATAAACTCAAATCTACCGATTATAGTGTCGATATTTTTTGTCGTATTTAATATTGATAGACTTTCAAGAAGCTGAATGCCTTTTCGCTGAATGATGATTGGAGTGTAATTAAAGTTTTTTATTTCAGTCTCTCTTTGTTTTTGCTTTTCTTTAATTAAATTAATAATATTCTCTTCATTGAGGCTTATCGAAAATTCACTTTTGTTATTAGATGATTTTGAAGAAATAGAAACAATATCCTTTTCAGTGGAAATATTAGAGGCTGCTTTTGGCTGATATTGAGGCTGTATTGAATTGTATTTTAAATTAAATTTTTTTGTTGGCATTGCTACAAAAACAATAAAATCAATAAACCCAACAAATGCCGGGATGAATGTCCAACAAAATACCAAGTAAAATATTCCTAGAATCATTTGTCCGAGATAAAATCTGTGAATCCCGAATCCTCCTAAGAAAAGTGCTAATAATGCAGTTGTTGTTTTATTTTTCATATTATGCAGTGTTTTGTTTTTATGCTTGCCCATAACTAGTTTATATGTGCACCTCAAAGTTCCAAAAGGTGTACAATATCTCCCGTAGGAGGATATATTGTGCACCTTTTCTTAATTTAAAGGTGTTCTTTATTTATTTTGCAAAAATAAACTTTTTTTAATTATAAACGGTAAAAGTATTTATTTAAAAAAGAGGAGGGGAAAAGAATTAATTAAAAATTAAAAATTAAACTTGATGCAGTGTGCTAAAAAACTTATAGCTGAGAAATTACAATCGTGCCGATTTTTTTAAAGATTGACAATATTTAAATGTTGATTCATATCATGTTGTTGTCTTTTGCATTTGCAGCCAACGTTTGTAATCTCTCCAAATATTTTGGTGGTATAGTAAATGTAATGGGTTCGATAAATCTTAAGGTTGTTCGGTATTGTTTTTCTATCTGTCTCCAGTTGGGCAGAAATTTATCCACAATTGCCCAAAATTTTTTGCTATGATTAGGTACTAATAAGTGAGCCATTTCATGTACAATTATATATTCCAAGTATTCCAAAGGTTTTTTTGCTAATTCAATGTTTATCACTATACTACTGTCATCAATATGGCAAAGCCCCATACTTTTCATTTGCCTAACCCTAAATGCAGAAACTTTTACATTCATAGGTTCTTCCCATTTGGAAATATATTTCGGAATAATCACCTTTAATTGTTCCCGATACCATTC
>CAZDEU010000210.1:0-3991 GCA_964504265.1 uncultured Bacteroidales bacterium | reverse complement strand
ACCAATGACCACCAATGACCACCAATGACCACCAATGACAATTTGTAAAAATTCAAAATCAATATATTTATTACTTTTGCACTATTAACCAACAAAAGAATAGAAAAAATTATGATGAAGAACGGAATAAAGAAAATTGGAGTATTAACAGGTGGGGGAGATTGTCCCGGTTTAAATGCGGTTTTAAGAGCCGTTACCAGAACAGCAATACTTGAGTATGATTTGGAGGTTATTGGCTATCTGTTTGGTTACAGAGGTTTGTATAAAAATGATTTTATAAAACTTGATTTATCAACTGTATCAGGAATTCAACACAGAGGAGGCACAATTATTTTCAGCTCAAACAAAGACAATTTGTTTAATTATAATGTTGAAGAGAATGGAATTATTGTTAAAAGTGATGTTTCAGATGTTGCAATAGAGAATATGAAAAAGGAAGGTGTTGATGCAATGATTATAATTGGCGGTGATGGGACTTTAACAAGTGCAAGAGATTTTTCGAGAAAAGGGGTAAAACTAATTGGTGTACCTAAGACAATAGATAATGATTTAGCTGTAACTGATGTAACTTTTGGTTTTAATTCGGCTGTTGAAGTAGCAACTTATGCTCTTAATCACCTTCATACTACAGCCGAATCGCATCATCGTGTGATGATACTTGAAGTTATGGGAAGAAACGCTGGATGGATTGCATTAGAAGCCGGTATTGCAGGTTCGGCTGATGTTATTCTTATTCCTGAAATTCCATTTAAAATGGAAAGTATAATTGAAAAAATTCATAAAAGAGAGCTTAATGGTAAATTGTTTAGTATAATTGTAATTTCTGAAGGTGCCACACAAGTTGATGGGAAACAAGTTATAAATAAAATTGTTGCTGATAGTCCCGACCCTGTTAGATTAGGAGGTGTAGGCATTAAATTAGCCGAAGACTTAGAAAAAGAAATTTATCCACGCGAAGTAAGATGCACTGTATTAGGACATTTGCAAAGAGGAGGCTCGCCAACGACATTCGACAGAGTTTTGTCGACAAGATACGGTGTTGCGGCTGTACATTTGCTTAATGAAGGATTGTTCGGCAATATGGTTTGTATAGAAAACGGTAAGATGTATTACGAACACCTAGAAAATATTATTGGTCGTACAAAATTTGTTGACCCTAAGGGAGAATTGGTTAATGTTGCCAGAAGTATTGGTATTTCGCTTGGGGATTAATGAAAAATATTACTACAAGGAAATTGAAATCATTGCTTTTCACTTGGATATCACTGAATCTTATGACCCTAATCAATTGACTCTCTGGTAGTTTAAACCAGACATAAATGATTTGAAATTTATAATATTTATGGGCAAAAAGTTTTGAACGCTATATTTTATGAAGAAAAACTAACAATGTTGATATTAGTAATTTGTCATCTGGAATATATTTAATGAAGTTTAATAATATCAATTTTAAAAGAAACAAACTTGTTGTTAATCATTGAAAAATGCTAATTTGTTATAAAAAAAATAATTTATATTTTAAAAATAAGAATTTAATAATCTTCTTCAGATTCGCCAATTATATCAAAAATGTCCATTTGATTTTCGCTGATTTCAACCTTATTTAGTGCATCTTTGTTAATATTATTTTTAATATATTCGCGTAAGGCTTTTTTAATAATTTTATTAGCAGTGGTTTTTTGTATTGTAGCACAAAAGCCTATTTGATGCAGCTCTTTGTCACTTAGTTTAAATGTAACTTTGCGATATTTAACTTTTTTAGTTTTCTTTTTCTTTTTCAAAGGCATATAAAAAATTTAACGCGTAAAATTAGCAAAAATCTATTTACAAAAAACTAAAATTCGATTAAAATAATTTAGGTGCTATTAAAATGAAAATATATTTAATAATGATTGCTTTTAATTTAGGCAGGGCAAATGTATAATATTATTTAAAATTTTTAAGCCAATAAATATTGGGTTGTAATAAATATTGTAATATTAATATTCTACTTTTGAAAAACTATTTCATAAAAAATTCAATTAATTAAAGAGGATTTTGTAAGTTAATATTTTTCAAGATATAATAAGTAAGTGAAATTATGTATTACAAATTTGTTACAATCAAAAAAAGGTTTCAGCCTTTAACCTCTGAAACCCTTGTTATTCTTGTGACCCCGACAGGATTCAAACCTGTAACCTTCTGATCCGTAGTCAGATGCTCTATTCAGTTAAGCTACGGGGCCTTATTGTGTTTGCAAAATTAAAAAAAATATTGATTACTTTAGCGTTTATTGTATTTTTGTAGAAAAATATTTTTCAATTAATGTAATGGGGCAAATTTATTAATATGTTTAACATTTATAATTTTTTTATAAGAAATAAAATTTATACATTTTTTATTTTGATGTTGATATTACCTTTTATTAATGTTTTTTCACAAAACAAATTTTCTGAAAAAGATACTTTAAACCGTAAAGGTTGGTATTTTGGTGGTAATGTTGGTGCATATTTTGCAAATAAATATACTGCTAATTATTATAATGGTACCGACAGTACAGGCAATGTAGGACAAAGATTGCAGTATGTTTTTGATTATCCTCAGAATTACGAAAAAATAAAGCAGGCTCTTGGCGGTTACGATTTTGCTATTGCCGAAATGCCTGTTGCTATGCGTTATAGCCCTGCCGCTTATATTGGTTTTCATGCTCGTTATTTGTTTTCTGATAATGATGCTTTTTTGATTCAGGTTAATTATTCAAAATTAAGAGTTAATGACATTTTTACATTAAAACTTCAGATACCTAATTATTCAAATCCTGATGGGACTTATTATAAAGCCGATATTTGGGGTGTTGAAGAGCGTGTAAATATCGATTTAGGTTATAGTAGAAGTTTCGGCATGTCTGATAATGTTTTTTTTGCTTTAGAAACAGGGCTTAACATTAATTCGGTTCGTGTAAAAGAATCTAAAATCAAAATTGAAGGTATGCAGTTTTCTGTTACCGACCCTTATAATGCTTATTATAATATTGTAGAGGGAGGTCTGAATGTTGGAGCTTTTGCTTCGGCAAATATACAATTGTGGCTTAGTGATATTTTGTCGTTAGAGCCTTCGGTAAGTTGTTATTTTTCTAAAATTAATCTTGGTGAACATCAGTTGTATAAGCCACAGTACGCCTTGTTTGCACGATTGATTTATAGGTATTGATTTAATCGTATGAAACGAGCAATTTATACAGAAAATACAAGAAAAGAAAAATCAGCATGCGACTTCCATACAATACCTTTGAAAATTAATAAAAATATAATTGTATGAAAAAAATTTATGCCGGTATTGATATGGGTGGCACTAATACAGTGATTGCATTAGTTGATACTTCAGGGCAAATATTGATAAAAACCTCAACTAGCACTCGCGATTTTAATGATGCTGAAGAATTTGCTAAAAAAATTGCTGAAGAGGTTGTGAAAATGCAAATTTTAATTAATATAAGAGTTTTAGCTATTGGTGTTGGCGCTCCTAATGGTAATTTTTATGCAGGTACTATTGAGTACGCTCCAAATCTTAAATGGAAAGGCGTTATTCCTTTAGCTTATTATATAGAAAAATATTCTGGTATTAAAACTTTTTTGACTAATGATGCTAATGCCGCCGCCTTAGGTGAGTTGTATTATGGCGGTGCTAAAAATATGAAGAATTTTATAACTATTACTCTCGGAACTGGTGTGGGAACAGGAATAATTGTTAACGGAAATCTTGTTTACGGCAATGATGGTTTTGCAGGCGAAGCCGGACATATTATTTTATACCCTGACGGAAGAAAATGTGCTTGTGGACGTAAAGGTTGTTTTGAAGCATATTGTAACGCTAAAGGAATTATTACAACTTATTTGGAATTATCAAAAAATAATGAAGACAAATTGTTAAATCCAAAAATTATTTACGAAATGGCACTTAATGGAGATAAAAATGCTATAAAAACTTATAAAACTACTGGTGATGTTTTGGG
>CAZDEU010000209.1:0-3998 GCA_964504265.1 uncultured Bacteroidales bacterium | reverse complement strand
AATGACCTAATGACCCAATGACTCAATACTCCAATAACCCAATAAACGACTTTATAAAAATTTAATAAAACATTTTCAATATAAATATTAATTTTGCAAAAAACACAAAGCTCTGGAAACAAAATCAAAATTATATATTGAAACCTACGGCTGTCAAATGAATTTTGCCGACAGTGATGTACTTGCATCAATAATGACAAATCATAATTATCAAATAACAGAAGATTTGACAGATGCTGATATTATACTTATTAATACTTGTTCAATAAGAGATAATGCTGAACAAAGAGTCAGAAAAAGATTAAAAGAATTAAGAAGTTTACGCAAAAAAAACAAGGATTTACTTCTGGGGATTATTGGCTGTATGGCTGAACGGCTTAAAGAACAACTTACAAAAGATGAAAATGTAGATATTGTTGTTGGACCTGATGCGTATCGTTCTCTTCCTTTTTTGCTTGCTTCATTAAATAAAGGAGACACAATTGTAAATGTTTTGCTTTCGGAAGAAGAGACTTATGCAGATATAAATCCGGTTCGCTTGTCATCAAATAAAGTTTCTGCCTTTATTACTATTATGCGAGGTTGCAGAAATTATTGTTCTTATTGCGTAGTACCTTATACTAGAGGAGTTGAAAGAAGCAGAAGCCCGCAAAGCATTGTAGAAGAAGCTCGTAACGCTTTTAATCAGGGTTATCGTGAAGTTACTCTTTTAGGACAAAATGTTAATTCGTATAACTGGAAAGACAGCGATAAAGAAATTGATTTTGCTGATATATTGAAAATGGTGGCAAATGTAAACCCTTTATTAAGAGTTCGTTTTGCTACTTCGCATCCAAAAGATATTTCCGATAAATTACTATATACTATAGCTGAAACATCAAATATTTGCAATTCAATACATTTACCTGTTCAGTCGGGGAGCAATAAAATATTGAAGTTGATGAACAGAAAATATACAAGAGAATGGTATTTGGAAAGGATAAGTGCAATAAAACGCATAATTCCCAACTGTTCGTTAAGTACCGACATAATTGCCGGATTTTGTACCGAAACAGAAGAAGACCATAACGACACTTTATCAATAATGGAAAATGTAGGCTACGATTTAGCTTATATGTTTTTTTATTCAGAACGTGAAGGCACTTACGCAGCCAAAAATTTATCTGACGATGTTCCTATTAATATTAAAAAACGCAGGTTAAGCGAAATAATTGAGAAACAGCAAACATTATCGCTGATAAATAATAAAAAAGAAATTGGTACAGTTCAGGAAGTATTAATAGAAGGTAAAAGTAAACGCAACTCTGCATTTTTATCAGGCAGAACAGGCAGGAACAAAGTAGTTGTTTTTCCTGCAAAAGACAAAAAACCAGGCGATTATGTAAATGTGTTGATTATTGATTGTACTACTGCAACCTTAATTGGAGAAATTTCAGACAAATAATATGATTGATATTTTTTTAATTGCATTAGGTATAGTTTTATTGATTTTAGGGCTAATAGGCTGTATTGTCCCATTTTTACCAGGTCCACCTTTAAGTTATATAGCTTTACTAATGTTACAATTAAGAACAGAATCACCTTTTTCTGCTTGGTTTTTAATTATAATGGCATTAATTGTTATTGCAATAACCGTAATTGATTATATAGTACCTGTGTGGGGTACAAAAAAAATTGGTGGAACTAAGTATGGGATGTGGGGATCAACAATAGGTTTAATACTAGGATTATTTATTTTTCCACCTTGGGGTATTATTATTGGTCCCTTTTTAGGTGCATTTGTTGGTGAAATAATTAATAACCAAAACACTAACAAGGCTTTAAAATCTGCGTTAGGCTCTTTTTTGGGTTTTGTTGCAGGTACTTTATTAAAATTGGTTACATCTATTGTTATTACATATTACTTTATTGTAAATATTATTTAATACGCAAAATTAACATTTTCATCGACTATTAATTAAAGCTGATATTAAAGTATAAAATCAGTCTTCAGGAAATTTGATTGTTTAGAATCTAATATTTCGGTAAGAATATTCTTATTAAAATCATTTTCCTTTAATGCTACAAGAGTTCTTATTGAAAATACTCTTAACGCATCACTAACCGATAATGTTCCTTCGGCTGAATCTTTTCGACCTGTAAATGGAAAAATATCAGGTCCTCGCTGACATTGCGAATTTATATTAACACGACAAACCTGATTAACAAGCGTATCAACTAAGGTAGAAATCTGATAAGCATCTTTACCAAAAATACTTGCCTGCTGACCAAAATTGGAAGAAACCACATATTCTAAAGGTTCTTCAATATTTTTATATTTTACAATAGGCACAATAGGACCAAATTGTTCTTCGTGATAAATACGCATCGATTTGTCAACATTTTCAACAACAACAGGAAAAAATGAATATTCATTAATAATACCACCATTTTTATTGCATATTCTTGCACCTTTAGCTACAGCTTCGCTAACCAATTCCATAAGCCAAGCCGACTTACCCTGTTCGGGCAAAGGTGTAATACTAACACCATCTTCCCATGGCATTCCAAATTTAAGTTTGTCTATTGTATTAATAAACTTATCCATAAAAACATCATATACATCTTCGTGAACAAACAAAATCTTTAAAGCAGTACAACGTTGCCCATTGTACGATAAAGAACCTAAAACACATTCTTTAACAGTTTCATCAATATTAGCATCGGGCAAAATAATTGCAGGATTTTTTGCATCCAACCCCAGAACCGACCTTAGTAAATGCGGATGTGGATGCTGTTTTTTCAGAATATCGGCAACTCTCGAAGAACCTATAAAAGCTAAAACATTAATTTTACCTGATTCCATTAAAGGAGTTACAACAGTTTTGCCATCTCCATATACAATATTTACAACTCCTTTTGGAAAAGCTTTTTTAAAAGCATTTAATAAAGGAGAATGTAATAAAACACCTAATTTTGGAGGTTTAAAAATAACGGTATTGCCCATTATTAATGCAGGGATAAGAGTAGTAAAAGTTTCGTTCAATGGATAATTAAAAGGTCCCATACATAATACTACACCAAGCGGCGCTCTTTTAATTTGAGCTATAATATTCTGTTTAATAACAAAACGGGACGAAGCACGGTCCAAATCTTTTAATGCATCAATAGTATCATTAATGTATTCAACGGTCCTATCAAATTCTTTTTCTGAATCTTTAAGATTTTTACCAATTTCCCACATCAACAATTTTACAACAAACTCTCTTTGTTCTTTCATTATTGAAACAAACTTTTTAATACAATTAATTTTTTGCTCAATTGGCATTTTTGGCCATTCACCCTTACCATTATTATAAGCTTCTAAAGCACTTTTAAGAGCAAACAAAGAAGTTTCTTTATCCATTTTAGGATAACTACCTAAAAAATTATCTAAAACTCCATCTTTTTTAACAAAAATTGGCGAATAAACTTTTTCAAATTCACCTGACCATTTATGCAGCTCGCCGTTAATCAAATACTCAGTTTGAATTATTGGTTCTTTAATTTTAAAAACTTCAGGAAGTTCATTAACAGAAGGGATAATGACATCAGTTTTCATATATATAATTTTTATAGATTTATTAAAATAAATGGCATGAAATACCATTTTTTTACTACAATTCAATATTAAAAAATTTAGAAACTTAACAAAGATATAATAATTTATTTATTTTTATTTTTCAAAAAAAAAAATAAAATACATATAATAAAAAAATAAACGACTTTTATAATAAAAAAAAATAAAATTGTATTGTTTTATTTAAAAATTGATTATTTTTGCAGTTCAAGTCCGCATATTTTATTTCAAAAATAAATTTTGGTTATATATTCAGTTCATTAATAATTAGTCAAAAAATGCGGACTTGTATCTTTAAGTAGCTCCTACAAAGCTATTGAAAAAAATTTTCACAAAAGCACTAAAATAAAATTCTCGAAGTACAATTAAAGATATTGAAGATTATATTTAAATATAATAT
>CAZDEU010000208.1:0-4026 GCA_964504265.1 uncultured Bacteroidales bacterium | reverse complement strand
TTAATACTAATTATTTAACAATAATAACTAAATTTGTTTTCAAATTAAAATTAAAACGCTAGGATGAAAATTTCTGCAAAGATAATAATAGTATTTGTATTGGTGTTTTCTGTGCTTTTTCTGTCAAAAGTTGATGTTTATGCTAATACTTTTGCAAAATCTGACAGGTGGCAGAAAATGAAGGCATGGAGCCGCTATAAGGAGGGTGATTATTACGGTGCCTTACGAATATATCGTGAGATATATGATAAATATAAAAATGATGCAAAAATAAATTATCGTGTAGGACTATGTCATTTTGCGTTGCAAGATATGGATAATGCAATTATTTTTTTGAATAATGCTGTTGAATTATCAGAGAAAAGCAAAAAAAATAAAAAATCTGTTGGTAATGACGTTCATTTCAAAATAGGTCAGGCATATCAGTATTTAGGTAATATTGATAAGGCTTTAGAAGAGTATAGTAAATATGAAAGGTCTTTGAAAGCAGGTAAATTAAAGCGTGATCCTGTTAATGAATATATATTACAGTGTAATATAGCACGTAATATGATGAATAATCCGGTAAATGTTAAAATTAAAAATCTTGGCAAAACAGTTAATTCTGAGTACGACGATGCTATGCCTTCAATTACTGCTGATGGCAAGACATTGATTTTTACATCGCGTAGGCCCGATACTAAAGGAGCAGGTATAGATATTAATACAGGCAACTATTACGATGATATATATATAAGCACATGGAATGAAGATAAAAACAAATGGAATGAAGCAGAGGGTGCACCTGGTAATCTTAACAGCGATGGACACGATGCGTGTTTAAGCATTTCGCCCGATGGTAACAGTATTTTTGTATATAGAAATATTGCAGGTGTTACAGGCTCGGGCGATATTTTTGTCTCAAACTTAAAAAACGATGAATGGTCTTCGCCCAAACCTTTACCGCGTTCTATTAACACAAGTTTCTTTGAGAGTTCAGCATGTTTATCGCCTGATGGCAAACTCTTGTATTTTGTGAGTGAAAGACCTGGTGGTTTTGGTAATGCTGATATTTGGGTTAGCAAAAAAATTGGAAAACAAGAATGGGAAAAGCCAGTTAATTTAGGTCCTGCTATTAATACAGAATATGATGAATTAGGTGTTTTTTTACATCCTGATGGCAAGACTTTGTTTTTTACAAGTAAGGGTCATGGAAGTATGGGAGGTTACGATGTGTTTGTTAGTCGTAACGAAGATGGGAAGTGGTCTAACCCTATTAACCTTGGATATCCAATTAATACAACTAAAGATGAATTGCATTTTACTCTGACTACTGATGGTAAAACAGCATATATTTCGAGCAGAAAAGTGAGCGGTTTAGGTGGAGCTGATATTTATGAAATTGACTTAAGAAATTATGAATTCCCAATTGCGGATATAAAAACTGATACTGTTATTGCAGAAGTTAAATCAACTTTTAATCCTGAAATTTCAATATTAAGAGGACAGGTAATAGATGCTTATGCTGGACAAGCAATGCAGGATATTGATATAATAATTAGTGATGCAATAACTGAGAAAACTATAGCCGAAATAACTACTGATGATACAGGAAGTTATTTTATCACACTAAAAGGTAATGCAGAATATATTATTAGTGTAAGCAAGAATAATTATAAAAATTATCTTGATAAAATAAAACTTCCTCTTTCAGAAGAAAAGACTTTTACACTTGTAAAAACCATAGTATTGGAAAGAGTAAAAGAATAGTTTTCTGCTCCAACATAGTGTTAAGCTTATAAAAAACCTGTCATCAAACCTTAATGCGAATGAGGAGCAGCATTAGGGTCATCAGGTTTTTTGCAGCAAGCAGGTAATTTGTCGTAAGCAGCTTGGTCGGCAGGTACATTGTCGGCATCGTAACCTATATCAGAAATAGCTTTTCTGATTTTCTCAGTGTCGGTTTTGCGTGTATCGTAAACCACTGTAACAGCTTTAGTTTTCAAATCAAGTCCTGATGATTTTACACCTTTTTCATAAGCAAGGTTTTTTTCAATTCTTTCTTTGCACATGCTGCATTGTGCGCTGGTGTTTATTATTATTGTATCCATTTTACTTTGAGAATTAATGTTATTGTTAAACGTTAGTGATAAAAATAAAATTAAAAATATGCTTAGCTGAAATTTCTTAATGTTTAATGTTTTTGTTTTCATAGTTTTATGTTTTATGTTTATAAATGCTTTATTAATATTAATTATGTTATTTGATAGTATATCTTAAACCTGTATAAAACATTCGTCCGTAAATTGGTCCCCAAATCATAGAAGCGTCAAAATATTGACCGAAAGGATTATCAGCATCTACAATAGGATCAGATTGAACAAAATTGGTAATATTTTCTGCTCCGAGATAAATATCAATATGTTTAAATCTTTTTGTTATCTGAGCGTAAAGCATAAAATACTCTTTAGAAAAGTTATTGCGTTTGTATATATTAGGATTGTCGGCAGTAGAAGGCAATCTGCTTTTTCCATTGTATTGCGTAGTAAAGTCGAACTGCCATTTATCAAATTTAGTAAGATAAGAAAGCACTAATAAGCCCTTGTATTTAGTAACAAAAGGTTTTTCAATAAATTCATCATTAATAGTAGCTTTAACATCATTATATCTGAAAGCTGTTGTAATTGAAGCTCCTTTAAAAGGTGTAATGTCAAAATTTGCTTGAAAGCTGTTTGAGCGAGAAGTGCCATTCAAATTATAAAAATTTACTTCTCTCGCAGTTTTGTTAAGGTCAATAATTATTTGATTAATAAATTCGGTTCTGTAAATGTCGATACTAAAAGTGGCGTTACGGTCTTTATCCCAATGAAATTCACGAACTATGCTTCCTCCATAGTTTACAGCTTCTTCGGCTTTTAAATTAGTTTGTATAATAAAATTTCGGGAAGATGCGAGACAGCTTAAATTTTCGCTTATAAGTAAAGGAGAACGATATCCTTTACCTGCCGAAGCACGAATTGTTGTTAAATTATTAATATCGTAACGCAAATGCACCCTAGGAGTTAAAAAAGCACCATATCTGCTGTTGTCGTCAGCTCTAAAACCAATAATAAGGTCAAACTTATCAATATATTTATAATTATACTGAAAAAATGTTCCGGGTATATGTTCTTTTTTGCTGAAAGAAGAGTCGTTAAAACTTTCATTATATAAATCTTGCATATAGCTTGCACCTGTACTAAAAAGATGATTAGTATTTACTATATAAGATTGATAAATAACATTTGAGTAAAAGCTGTTTTCTTTTCCGTAATAAGAATTATTTCCAAAATATGATTTTTGTTCATGAAATGTTGATGAAAGTTGGAATCCAATACTTGTATTATGACGAAAATGCAATGGGAAGCCGGCTTTTAAAAAAGCCTGTACTCTTTGGGTATTAATTCCAATACCGTAGTAATCTTGATTTTGAGCGTTTTTGTCATTATAGAAATTTACTTGTCCCCCTTCTCTAAATTCTTGTAAGCCATTAATAACGAGTTGGATACATTCTTCTTTTTTCCCGTCATAAACCCAGCGGTTTAGAATGTTAATTCTGTTACCTTTTGGCATATCAAGGAAACCGTCTTTATTCATGTCAATACTATTTTCAAGAACAGAAGTATGAGCCATAACCATAGTATGAAATTTGTCTCCTACTTTTGTAGCAGCAGTTAAATTTCCTTCTAATCTTTGTTCAGTATTAGCATAAAAATTAAGATGCAATTTGTCTGAACGCTGAGGTTTTTTGTATTCAACATTAATTTGACCGGTGGTTGATTCATAGCCATTTATAACAGAAGAAGTTCCTTTAGAAATTTGAATAGCTTCCATCCAAGAGCCTGGTATATAATCTAAACCATAAGTAGAAGCTAAACCTCTGATAGCAGGAATGTTTTCAGTAATAAGCTGGCTATATATACCTGCCAAACCAAGCATTTGGATTTGCTTAGCACCCGAAACTGCATCAGAAAAACCTACGTCAACAGTTGCATTATTTTCAAAACT
>CAZDEU010000207.1:0-4085 GCA_964504265.1 uncultured Bacteroidales bacterium | reverse complement strand
TGAATCAGTAGCTAAGCAAAACAATTCTTCTACTTATAACAAAGCAACTTTTTCAGCTAGCGGTTCATATACATGGACAGTTCCTAATTGTGCTGAAGAAATTTGCATAGAAATATGGGGAGCTGGTGGTGGTGGTGGTGGTGGTTATGGTTCAACACCCTATTATGTCGGAGGAGGAGGTGGTGGTGGTGGTTATGGATCACAATGTTTCCAGGTTACTCCAGGCAACTCATACTCAATCACCGTTGGTGCAGGTGGAAATGGTGGCGGTTATTCCTCAAATGGTAATAGTGGAAGTAATTCAAGTGTTTCAGGTACAGGAATTTCTATAACTGCTTATGGCGGAAGCTATGGTACTGGTGCAACTAGTAGTTCAGGTGGCACTGGCGGTGCTGGTGCAACTAGCGATGCAATAAATAAAGCCTTAGGAGCAACTGGTTCTAATGGATGCAATCCTTCCTCAGGAGTCTGCGGGGCTGGTGGATCTGGCGCTAATGGAGGTGCAGGTGGTATTGCACTTACTGCATCAGGTGTAGGGAAACCAGGAGATGCCCCTGGTGGCGGTGGCAGTGGTGGTAGAGATAATTATGGAGGTATTGGAGCTTCAGGCAAAGTAATAATTTCCTGGTAATTTCTATTTTTTCTAATTTATTATCATAAAATGAATACTATTAAATTCAACGATATTGAACTGTACAATCTTAAAAGAGATTTATTAAACAAATACGACCAATTAAAAAAACGTGCTAATAAATTAGAATTTTTTATAAATAAATTAAGTAATGTTTCAGAATATGAAAATAAAGAAATGCTGAGAGACCTGTCGCTTGTAATGCAAATTAAAAACTCCAAAAAAAATATTACAGTTTATCCTCAAAAAAAAGAAAAAAATGATTATCTTGAAAAAAGTACTGAAGTAAAAGTAATTAAACCTAAAATAGTTACTAATAAAATAAAACGTTCTGATTTAACATCAAAAATATTAAAAGAAAAAAAATTGTCAAATACTGTTAACACCCAAAAGACCTTGCAGGTATTAAATTCTGAATTACCATCTGTTAATAACACAGATATTAAAAAAGTAAAATCTAAAAAAATAATCAGATCACCTAAAGGCGAAAGGCTTGAACAAAGCAAATGGAAAAAATTTAATTGGAAAACATGGGCAATGTCAATACTTGTCTATAACGGTGAACAAATGAACTTTGATGAAATGTTTAAGGCTTTTAATCAAAAATATCATTTTACCGGCGAAGATTTTAAAATTGCACGTAAAAGCCTTTTTGAAGGACTGCTTAAACTTGTCAAATCAGGTGAAGTGATTAAATATATGCCTGCTAAAAAAAATGGCACTGTTATTTATGGATTAAAACGATGGGAGAAATTTATTTAACTTTACACCCATTTTTATTTACTCAAAATTCATTTATCTGGATGTTATGAAAACTTTATTTAATGTTGCATGCAATTGTAAACATGTAATTTATATATTGTTAATTTTGTTTATTAATTCTTCAGTTTTTTCACAAGGAGCAGCTATAAATATTGATGGCACCTTAGCACACCCTTCGTCAATACTTGATGTTTCTTCTCAAAATAAAGGTATTCTTATTCCAAGAATGACTGAAGCTCAAAAACTATCAATTCCTAGTCCTGCTAATGGCTTGCTTATTTATCAAACTGATAGTATTGTAGGTTTTTGGTATTTTGATAGTTTGCAATGGAATCAATTAGCAGGCAGCTCTCAAAATGCTCCAACCAACTCAATCGGTCAAGGAACTAATTTTGGCAATACGCCATATTGGGATGGTAATCAATGGGTTGTTTCTTCTTCAAACATTTTTAATGATGGATATTCAGTTGGTATTGGCACCAACTCTCCCGAACCTTCAGCCATAATTGATATTAATAGTGTTAACAAAGGTGCTTTAATTCCACGAATGACTACTAATCAAAGAAATTCTATAACAATACCTGCTGAAGGATTGTTGATATTTAACACTACTACAAAATGTTTTGAATCTTTTGTTTTAAATAATTGGAATACTGTTTCTTGCCCTGCTTCTTGTTTTCCGCCTAACACTCCTGACACTATATACGGTAATGTTAATACTTGTGAAAACTCAAGTTATGTATTTAGTATTGACAAAGTAAATTCTGCTACTCACTACGAGTGGGCAGTTCCTAACGGATGGACAATTGTTAGTGGTCAAGGCTCTGAATCAATAATTGTAAATTCAGGAAGTGCTGGGCAAAATGGAAATATTACTGTTAAAGCTGCTAATCATTGCGGAAAAAGTGCAGAAAAAGTACTTGCTGTTATTTCAAATCCATATTTACTAGCATCTGTTAGCATATTATCCTATCCTGTTGATACAGCTTGTGTGGGCGAAAATATAATATTCACTGCAACGCCGTTTAATGGAGGCAACTCACCTACTTTTCAATGGAAAATAAATAATTTAAATGTAGGTTCTAATTCAAATACCTTTTCTTCTACTACATTAACTGAAAATGATACTGTAGTTTGCGAACTAACTTCAAACGCTTTATGTATTTCAGGTTCGCCTGCTATTTCTAATCAAATACAACTTCAATTTGTTGATGTTCCAGATTCTCCTACTGCCTCTACTCATCTTGCAACTAATTCTCAAATTGAATGGAATTGGAATAGCGTTGCAAATGCTATTGGATATAAGTTTAACACTGTAAATAATTTTGCAAATGCCACTGATTGTAATTCTATCACTTCTTTCATTCAAACTGGACTTAATGGCAATACTTTTTATAATCTTTATGTTTGGGCTTATAACGAATGCGGACCGTCAGATGTCTGTATTTTAACAGAAACTACTTTATTTTTATGTGGCGATAATGTTAATGTGCAACATACGGTAGGTAGCATTTCGCCTGTTAATAAAAATGTTACTTATAAAACAAAATATTCAAACGCTACTGGCGAAAATAAATGCTGGATAACACAAAATCTTGGTGCTAGCAATGAAGCATCTTCACCAACTGATGCAACTGAAGAGGCTGCAGGTTGGTACTGGCAATTTAATCATCCTCAAGGATTTAAACATGATGGCAATTCTTTAACTCCTAGTGCTTATTGGTTGTCAAGTTTTAGTGAAAGCTCTTCTTGGACACAGTCTAACGACCCTTGCTATTTATTACTAGGTAATGGATGGAGATTACCTACTTATAATGAATATAATAATTTTTCTGTTGTAACCGGCTGGAATGATTATTGGGATGCGTTTAACAGTTTAAAATTCCATTCTGCAGGCGAAGTCAGTTACAATAATGCTACTTTAGGTAGCAGAGGTTCTTACGGAAGATATTGGACAAATACACAAACTAGCACCACTCAGGCTAACTACTTAAGAGTTGGCGATAGTTATATTAATATGGGAGATAGTTTTAAATACTGGGGCTTTACTGTTAGATGTCTAAAAGATTAATACCTTTTCCCTTTTTTCCCCATTTTTCACATTTTTCACAATTTTCACAAAATCTATTCGTTATTTAGAATAGTTTTAAATAATTTTTGTATATTTGTACACTTATCATAACTTAAAAAACTAAAAAAATGCTCAGATTATCAATTACATTACTAAGTTGCTTTTTATTATTATTGAAAGTTTCTTATTCGCAACAAACAACTCTAAAAGGTAAAGTATCAGAAACAAACGAAAAAGGTGAAACTACTCCCCTGCCCTACGTCAACTTGGTTTGGCTCGGAACAAACACTGGTGCAGTTACTGATAACAATGGTGAATTTTCTGTTAATAAGTTACCTGATATTAAGAAACTTGTAGTGAGTTTTGTTGGCTATACAAACGACACTATAGCGATTGAAGAAAAACAAAATTATATCGAAATTGTTCTTGCAAGTGGCATTACTCTCGAAGATGTAGTTGTAAAATCAGGTCTCGAAGGGGCTTATCTTTCAAAACTCAAACCTTTAAAAACTGAAATAATTACTGAACATGGGTTACAGCAGTTAGCTTGCTGCAACCTTTCCGAAAGTTTTGAAAATAATGCAACTGTTGACGTAGGTTTTTCTGATGCAGTTTCGGGTG
>CAZDEU010000206.1:2756-4095 GCA_964504265.1 uncultured Bacteroidales bacterium | reverse complement strand
TTTTAATATAATACCAAAATTAGTTGTATCAGGAAAACTTTTTGCACTTATACCAGTAAATGCTTATAACCAAGAGTTTGCTCAGTTTTTATAAAGTTATATGTTTTTTTTATTATCTACTTCCGAATTCCATTAAATAAGCTTTTATAAAATCATCTAAATCACCATCCATTACAGCCTGAACATTTGAAGTTTCAATGCTTGTTCTTAAATCTTTCACCATTTTATAAGGGTGCATAACATAAGAGCGAATTTGTGAACCCCATTCAATTTTTTTCTTATTACTTTCTATTGCCATTTGTTTTTCTCTTTTTTTTCGGAGTTCAATTTCATAAAGTTGAGATTTAAGCATTTGTATAGCTTTATCTCTATTCATAAGTTGAGAACGTGTTTCTTGACATTCAATAATTATACCTGTTGGTTCATGTTTTAATCTAACAGCAGTTTCAACCTTATTTACATTTTGCCCGCCAGGTCCACTCGAACGAAATGTGTCCCATGTTAAATCTGAAGAATTAACTTCTATGTTAATACTTTCGTCAATAACAGGATAAACATAAACTGATGCAAAAGAAGTATGACGTTTGTTAGCTGAATCAAAAGGAGAAAGCCTAACAAGTCTATGTACACCATTTTCACCTTTTAAATAACCAAAAACATAATCACCTTCAATTTCTATTGAAGCTGATTTAATACCAGCAACTTCACCTTCTTGTATATCTAAAATTTTATATTTATAATTATTACGTTCTGCCCATTGTATGTACATACGCATAAGCATTTGTGCCCAATCCTGACTTTCGGTACCACCTGCACCTGAGTTTACGGCTATAATGGCTCCCAACTTATCTTCTTCACCACTAAGCATATTTCTAAACTCAAGATTTTCAATTTTTTTTAAGCAAATATTATATTCTTTATCTAAATCTGCTTCGGTTGAATCGCCCGATTTAAAAAACTCTTCTGTTAATAGCAAATCGTCAAACGAATCTTTGGCTTCAAAAAATGTTTTAGTCCAACTTTTTAAATTGGATATTTCCTTAAGTATTACTTCAGCTTTTTTGGGATCGTTCCAAAAGCCTGTTTCTAAAGTTTTTTGTTCTTTGTTATTAATTAATTCAAGTTTGGCATCAATGTCAAAGATACCTCCTCAAAGCATCAAGCCTCTTAGATAAATCTTTTATGTTATCGGATGTTATCATATTAATAATTTAATTGATGTTAAAATTATGATTTTGTAAAAGTAAATAAAATTTTCATAATTAATTCTTTTTCAAAACCTTTTTGTAATGCGTAGTTTAAAATTTTTAATATTTCAGCATTATTAAACTCATTAATT
>CAZDEU010000206.1:0-2656 GCA_964504265.1 uncultured Bacteroidales bacterium | reverse complement strand
TTAACTCATTAATTTTTTTTTCAATAATTTTATTAAGAGTAATTAAATAATCGTTATTATTTAAGGAATCAACGGCAATTTTAATATGTTTATCATTAATATATTTTTGTTTTAATGCACTAATAATTTTTATTTTTCCCCACTTATTAATTCTTAATTTACTTTCGGCAAATAATTTAGCATATCTTCCATCATCAACAAATTTTTGATTATAAAGATATTCTAAAATATCATCAATCTCAATTATATTACAACCTAAAACTTTTAACTTTTCTTTTACTTCCGAAGTGCATCTTTCGCGATAAGCACAAAAATGAGATATTTTTTGTAATATTAAATCCCGATTTTCTGAATTAGTCTTCAATTTTTTAAAAAATATCAGATATTTATTTCGTTACCGTTTTTGTTAAAGAACTTAAATTCGAGAGCGTGATACGATTTAGCATATTTAATTTTTATACATCTTTTAAATTTAAAGAACCATTTACATTTATGAGAAAATAAACCTTTTGTAAGGTAAGCATAAACGAAAGGGTGAGTAATAAGAGTCAATTTTTTTTCATTTTGTTCTCTAATCAAAAAACTTAAATTGCTTTCAATTTCGTCAATAAGTAGAACAGAAGGTTTTATTTTGCCGGTTCCGTCGCATGCGGGGCATTTTTCTAAAGTCTGAATAACCATTTCAGGTCTAACTCTTTGACGTGTTATCTGTATAAGACCGAATTTGCTAGGTGGCAGAACGGCATGTTTTGCTTTATCATGTTTCATAAAGTTACGCATGCTATCAAACAATGTTTTTCTGTTTTCTTTATTATGAAGATCAATAAAATCAACTACAATTATACCTCCCATATCTCTTAATCTCAATTGTCGGGCAATTTCTTGTGTAGCAGCTAAGTTAACATCAAGTGCATTCTCTTCCTGATTTGTTTGATTGTCGAGCCTGTGCCCACTGTTAACATCAATTACGTGCATTGCCTCGGTGTGTTCTATTATAAGGTAAGCACCGTTTTTTATATTAACTCTTTTTCCAAAAGCAGATTTAATTTGTTTATCTATTCCAAATTTCTCAAACAATGATTCTTCATTTTTTTTATGAAGTTTAACAATATCTATCAAGTCGGGTGCTATTGTACGCAAATAATTTCTTATTTCTTCATACAATGCGTTATCATTAACATGTATATTGTTAAAAGAATCGTTGAGTAAGTCGCGTAATATTGTTGTAGTTCTGTCTTTTTCGCTTAATATTTTAGCAGGTGGTTTTTTAGATTTTAACTTAGTAATAATATTACTCCATCTGCCAACAAGCTCCTGAAGGTCGGCATCTAAGTCGGCTACTTTTTTGTTTTCAGCAACAGTTCTTATAATTACGCCAAAGTTTTTTGGTTTTATGCTATTAACTAATCTTTTCAGTCTGTTACGTTCTTCAACTGATTTAATTTTTTGGCTTATTGAAATCCTGTCGGTAAAAGGTACTAAAACTAAATAGCGACCTGCTAGTGATATTTCTGATGTAATTCTTGGACCTTTAGCTGATATAGGCTCTTTGGCAATCTGAACCAGAATAGGTTGGTTGGTATTTAGAACATTACTGATTTTTCCTGATTTGTCAATGTCTTTTTCTAAAAAAATTTTATCGAGATTTCCAGAAACATTATTGTTTATAAATGCTTGATTTATTATTTTTTTAAGACTATTAATCTGTGGACCTAAATCGAGGTAATGCAAAAAAGCATCCTTTTCGTAGCCTACATCTACAAATGCAGCATTAAGCCCAGGTATTATTTTTCTGACTTTGCCTAAATATATATCACCAACAACATATTCGTTATTGCGCTTTTCCTGATTTATTTCAACGAGCTGTTTATCTTCCAACAAAGCTATATCTACTTCGGAAGGACCTGCATTAATGATAAGTTCCTTGTTCACAATACTATAATTGAACTTTTAATAGTTGAAAGTATTTATAAAAATAAAATATACAATTGTTAAAAATAAGAAGTTTTATTGTATGCTTTAATAGCTTACAATAAAACTTATTGCAACAACCATAAAACATTTATTTCTTTTTATGTCTGTTCTTACGTAATCTTTTTTTACGTTTATGAGTCGACATTTTATGTCTTTTCCTTTTCTTTCCGCTTGGCATACTAAATATTATTTAACATTATTTTTAACTTTATTAACAAAAGTTTTTGATGGTTTGAATGATGGTATATTATGTGCTGGTATAGTTATAGTAGTATTCTTTGAAATATTACGTCCAATTTTTTCAGCACGTCTTTTAATGATGAAACTCCCAAAACCTCTCAAATATACGTGTTCTCCTTTTGAAATTGAATTTTTTACAACGTCCATAAATGATTCTATGGATGCCTGTACTGCTACTTTTTCAATACCTGTTTTAGTTGCTATTTCTGCAACAACATCTGCTTTGGTCATGATAAATTATTTTTTTAAATTTATAATGTATTGATTAAATTCAGTTTGCAAAGATATAATTATTTTATTTAAAGACACAATTTTAATTATTTTTTTTTAATATTTTTAATATATTGCTAAACAATAATATAAAACATTCTGTTCTCACCAATGTTAACCAATGACCACCAATGACCACCAATGACCACCAATGACCACCAATGACCACCAA
>CAZDEU010000205.1:2497-4121 GCA_964504265.1 uncultured Bacteroidales bacterium | reverse complement strand
AGTAATGGGCTAAGCGTAAGAATTAAAAGGATTTCCGTGTTAATTGGTGGAAATCTGTGGGCAAAAAAATTAAACAACAGCAACGCAGGCAATCACATTTCTGTTTTTGTTGGAATCAAGTGAGGAGGTGAATTAGGAATCTCCCTCTCACTTCCTAATTTTCGGAACGAAAAACCCATTCATAATTTATATTTCATAATTCATAATTGTATATTCTCCCTTCATTCATATCATATATTTTTGTATTTTTGCAAGGCTTTCGAGATATTAGCTCAGTTGGTTTAGAGCGCTTGCTTGACAGGCATGTTATTTCACTATCAATTGAATAACTCATTCCCTCTTGCTTCTTAAACCTCTATACATATATTTCTCCCATTATTTTTATATCCTAATAAATTTGGTTTACGGATTGGTTTACCATTTCCCTTTTATTAAAAAACGCTATTATGATAATCTTCCTTTTTTGTTATCACTAAAAATAGGTGAAAATAGGAGGGTATAATCATCGTATACGTTTAAAAAAGGATTGCCTCAGTAATAGAGACAATCCTTCTTCATGCTATGCTGCAACTCTGATACCTTCCATGCTTGGAGCATTAAAGGGTATTTGAGTTTGCATTTGATTTGCAGCAGGTATTGTTGCTTGTTTTGGAATACGTTCTTCTTTAGGAGAATACTCATACCTGTAATTTAATACAACAGTTTCTCCTGTTGATGTTTGGTATTCGTATTCTTCACAAGGAACTTTATTAATATGCCCAGGCAACTGTTTGCCAATAAGGGATGCACAATACTCCTCTGTAAAAGAAGTCATGACAGCTGCCTTGTTTGCGGTTAAATACACGTTGCCTGATTCACTTTGTGAAAGGCTTAATTCTCCTTGAAGAACCAATGAATAAAATGCTTTCTGTGCTTGTGAGATACATTCTTTGTATCCGATAATTGTTACCATAACATTAAATTTTGTGAGTTAATAAATAATTGATTATATATGATTAATAAAATCCAAAATAAAAAACATGGAAATATTTTGGGAATATATTTACCCGACAAAAAAATTTCCATATAAAATAAAGGGGGATGGGGTTTCCCAAAACCGAAAATGGGTGGGGGGTTTTCTAGTGGTAGTTTACGTAAAAAAATTTTTTTTGATTTTTTTATGTTGCCTTTTTATGTATCTTTGTACCATAATTTTAAAATGGAAACGATATCCATTGGGAATAAGTTAAGTAGCTGATATTCTATGATAGTAGGAAAATTAAAATTAATAGATATGAAAATAATAAAATATGTTTTTTGTATATGTTTTTTGGTTCCAATATTCACTAATGCACAACTTCTAACCGAAGAACAAAAAGCCCAAGAATTATTGCAAAAAGCTTATAATGCATATGAAAATGATTTTTATGAATTAGCATTGGAATATTACAAAGAAGCAGAAGCATTGAATCCTAAATCGTTTGATGCTGCTACCTATGGTAAAATGGGAGTTTCATATGCCTATTTAGGAAATTATAACCAATCCATTACTTGTTTTCAAAAGGCAATTTCTATTAATCCAAATTTTGTAGAAGTTTATTATAATATGGGAACTTCATATTCCAAATTAGAAAATTATAACCAA
>CAZDEU010000205.1:0-2397 GCA_964504265.1 uncultured Bacteroidales bacterium | reverse complement strand
GAATTGCATATGCTAGATTAGATAATCTTAACCAAGCAATAACTTGTTACCAAAAAGCTGCACGCTTAGGAAATAAAAAGGCTCAAAATTTATTAAAAGAAGTAGGGTATACTTGGTAGGTTTTTATTATTCCATTGAAATAACAACATTTCACATATTTATTCCTTAGCCTGTATTGTAGATATTTTAAAACAAGGGGTTTATTTATACTTGCTTTTAATCCATGCTACTTACCAATGGAATACAAAACTACTAACATAGTAGAGATAGTATTAATTAATAGTATAGTGGTAAAGGATTAGATATAATACTTTTTTTAAAAAAAATATCAATGAAGGGGATAATATCTACTATAATGAGAATTATTGTATGCTTTTCATAAATAAAGGTATGTTTTATTTTTGTAAAGTAATTAAATAATTTTATGGATGAGAATTATTAAAAAAAAGATTTCGCAAAAAGGATGCGAATATGTTTTTTTCTTACTATTATTCTCATAGTATTTAAAATAGTTTTTAATATTGCATAAAAAGTTTAGCAAATAACCAATGATAGAAATATAGCTATCATCATCAAAACTAAATACTAAGCAGAATGGTTAAAATCATGACCCCCTCTATTGGTTATATTCTGTATTATTTATTGTATTATGATTTTTTATTTTTAAACTATCAATTTCATCTTCAAGATATGATAAATTTAAAGTTCCTATGTTATATTCGTCAAGATGCATATCAAAAAGTTGTTTGAATGTTTCTTCTTTGCTGTTATTTTTTTTTGCTTTCCTAAGAATTTCAGATAAAGTAGCTTTCCCGTTTTTGACAATATGAATCACCTTATCCCAAGTATAAATATCAATGATAAATACATTTTGTGGTGGAATATGAGCAAAATCTGAATTTGCATCATACTTTTCTTTGCCAATTTTAAATAGTTCAGTAAAATCACTCCAAAAAAATTCTTTATAGGTGATTATTATTCCCCAATTTTCATTGTCTGGCTGTAATAACTGAGAAACAGGAACTAATTGTTCAAAATAAGCTTTAAATAAGGAACTTTTTAGTGCATTATAAATAAGTTCGTCAGTTGGATTAATAGAAGGAAGTGCTTGCATTTCTGTCGCCTTGCTTTCAATAAAAATATTTTCACTTTTAATAAAGAAATCCGTCAAATTGGAATGTTTTGGAAGTATTTTTTTTAACTGTGTTTCTGTATTGTAGTCGACTTGTATTTCTTTTAACCCAAGTTCAATATATTTTTCTAGTCTATATCCAAAATAAGTTGTAAAGTTTTCATCTTGAGATTTTAGAAAGTCATAGATATAATAGTTGATAGTATGTTTAAAAACGCTTAAATGAACCAATTTAATTTGTTTTTTCCAAATAACAAAAGGAAACATTGTAAAAAAGGACATTTCCATTATTTGTAAATCAACTTTATTGATTTTATGCCTGAAATTTGAAATACATTTTTCTGCGTTATTTTGATTTAGCGTTAATAAATTTATGAAAATTTGAACCTTTTCCCTACATGTCATTTTTGATACAAAATTTAAAAAATAAGTATCAAAAAATCCGTCAAAATATAATCCTTCTTTATTCAGTTTATCTATATTAATATAAATCCAAAAAAAATTTTGGATATAGAGAAAATCGAAAATTGTAAATCCTGTTTTATCAAAAAAAGATTTATTTATATCATATTTTCCTTTTATTGATGAAAAAAGTTTTAACTGAGTTGCATATATTTCTTTATATACTTTTTTTTGTAGATAGAATTGTTGGTTATATAAAATTTGAAATGCTTTATCTATACGGTTCTCTTTAAAAAAACTCAATATATGTTCATCGCCAAAAGTTGTAATATAGTTAAATATTTTACTAAATTTTTCAAAAGTAAGTTGCTTTGGAGGATATTTCTTTTCGCCATACATTATAGTCCATTTGATTAAAGTAAAAATACACCAAATTGGAAATTTTTTATTTTTGTTTGAATCAAGTTGTTGGTAGCAAAAACTCAATAAATCGTCTTTACGATACTCACTAATTCTATTTCGTATGTAACTAAATTCTATTTTCTGGGTTGAGTTATTAGTCATAATTAAATATTCCAATTGTACTAGTATTGCAAATAGCTGGTTTCATCTCTATCAAAATGTATAGTCAAAAATTAGTTGCATAATGCTTCATATATAGAGCAATGCTTTAATTTCTAACATTATTATCATCTGTTTTAAATTTTTGATTTTATCCTAAGATAATTTATAAAAGCAGAACATGATACTAATATGAATTTAGCGTCTTCAAAATCAATAGTTACATCTTTTTCTAAAAGCGCATGCCTGATTATTCCGACCAATGTGATCAGGTCATTCCGCTTGAAATAGACCACCCCCTC
>CAZDEU010000204.1:0-4125 GCA_964504265.1 uncultured Bacteroidales bacterium | reverse complement strand
CTAAATTTCAAATCATACGTTGGGGTTTGTGCTTTAATTTCTGTGTTAAAGAATAGTACTGTTAAACAGAAAATAAGTGAAATTGTAAAAATTTTTTTCATAATTTTTTGTTTTTATTAATTATTTTTTTAAAAATAAGAAGTACAATATTACAAAAATATTTCAATTTTATCACAAAATGATTAAAAATTACGGCATAATTTTAAATTCAATTGCTGAAATTCTTATTTTACCGTTAAAAGCAGAAGCTAAGTAAGAATAAGACGCAGAAGTGGTGCTGGCTTTTACTGCTATTTTAGTTCCTTTACTTGCCCAATAAACTCCATTAAATGCACTACTTCCCGAGGTAGTTATTTCAGTATAAATTCCGTTTTTTGCAAGTGCAGGTTGCAGCCTGAACTGCCCCGAGCCTCCGCTTCCGCACGAAGAGCTACCCATACTAATTGCAATTAAAGGCCAGCTAATAAATATACTGTTTATTTTTGTTACAGTATTAGCATCATTACTAAGAGTTAAAATATCAACATAATAACCATTTACAAGGTTAACACTACATGGTATAGTAAAAGTTAATGCCGTATCAATTACTCTTGAAAATTTGAGCTCTGCACCTTGAGCTGAGGCTTTGCCTATTCCGAAATAAGATATTAGCGTAATACTAATAAAAAGAATAAAATATTTTTTCATTGTAAATTAATATAAAATTTTAAGTAAATATACATAAAAACTATTCAATAAATTTGCTATTTATAAAAAAAAAATTAACAAATAAATACAATTAATTTTAATACCAAGTATCTAATAATGCTTACATATTTGCGACAAATTATTAATTTTGAGGTTTAATTAAAGTTATGACTAATAAAGAATTTAAGAAACTTAAAGACGACCTCTGGTTGGCAGCCAATAAACTCAGAGCTGATAGCGATTTAAAATCAAATGATTATTCGCCACCAGTATTGGGTATTATCTTCTTAAAGTTTGCCGATATAAAATACAGCAAGTTCGAGAAAGAGATTAAAGCTGAATATGAAAAAAACAAAGGAACTCGCATAGAAGAACCTATTGATAAAATTTCCATTGGTAAATGTGGTTTATATATTCCTGATACTGCACGATACGATTACTTGAAAGATTTGCCCGAAGGCGGAGACCGTGATAACCCCATTGACAAAGCAGTAATACAAGCAATGAAAGACATTGAGAAATATGTTGTTTCATTAAAAGATACTCTACCTAAAGATGAATTTTATCAGATTACACGTAAAGGACAAAGTTTGTTAAAGCAACTGTTCAAACTTTTTTCTACCATTCCCGATGATAGCAACGGCGACCTACTCGGAAAAATTTACGAATTTTTTCTCGGTAAATTTGGTTTAGAAGAAGCACAGAAAGGTGGCGAATTCTTTACGCCAACTTCGGTTGTAAAACTTATGGTCGAGTTTATTGAACCTTACCATGGCAAAATATTTGACCCTGCTTGCGGTTCGGGAGGTATGTTTGTGCAAAGCAACAACTTTATTCAGCAACATAACTTACAAAAGGGAAGCGTTACGCCAATTTATGTTTACGGGCAGGAGAAAACAATGGAAACCGTGAAATTGGCAAAAATGAACCTTGCTATTAATGGTTTGCGTGGCGAGATAAAACAAGGCGACAGTTACGCAGAAGACTTGTACGACAGTTTTGGAAAATTCGATTTTGTACTGGCTAATCCTCCATTCAATGTAAAGGAAGTTAACGAAGATACTGTTAAGAAAGACCGCCGATTTACAGAATACGGATTACCAAAATCGAAAAGCAAGACCAAAAATGCCGGAGTTACTACCATCCCAAATGGAAACTACCTTTGGATTAGTTTATTTGCAACTTCATTGAACGAAACAGGCAAAGCAGCTCTTGTTATGAGCAATTCTGCTAGCGATGCAGGACATTCAGAATACGATATTCGCCGGACCCTGGTGCGTAAAGGTATTATTTCGGGTATGCTTACTTTGCCAAGTAATATGTTTAGCACCGTTACATTGCCTGCTACACTTTGGTTTTTTGACAAGGCAAAACAAATTACCGACTTTGAAACAGGAAAAGACAAGATTAAAATTCTGTTTGTAGATGCCCGCAATGTGTTTCATCAGGTGGATAGGGCTCACCGTGAATTTACCGAAGAACAACTGCAAAACCTTGCTGCAATAAACAACCTGCGAAAAGGCAACCAAAAATTCTTTATCGAATTGGTGAATAGCCACTACGCCAATGCTGTTGAAAGAATGCAAACTGTAAAGGATTTGCTTGAAAATATCAATAAAAGTCTAACGAAACAATTTACCAACTTTAGTAAATGGGTTGATTCAATAGCCCCGACTTTTAAGTCGGGGTCAACAGAACGCCCCTTTCCGGAGGGCTTTAGCCCTGAACAATTTTTGGCTGATTGCAAAAAGATTCACATTGTAGAAACCGCAACCATTGTAACCCTCATAAACAAAGCCGTTTCCGATTTTAAAGATTATAAAAAGAAATACGATACTGAAAATATTGAGGCAACCAACACTGTCCAACATGTTTTATTAGCCGATAGCGAAACTTTGTTGCATAATTTTCAACTCATTAAAAAAGAGCTAGAAAAAAATTTCCGCGACTTTGAAAAACTCTTTAAACTGGCTGACGACAACCTGAAAAGCAAAGATGACAAGACTTGGAAAGCACTCGATAAGCCTAAAGATATTCGTTTATTGCTCGATAAACTTAACGAATACAGCAACCCCGTTAAAAACAACAATTACGAGGACGAAGAAAAAAGCCCTGTTTACTTCCTTAAAATGGCAGAGTGGCTACAACAGCGTTTCCCAAAAGCTCAATACGAAGACGTTACAGGACTTTGCAAACTTGCCTCCATTGCCGATATTGAAGAACAAGATTACTCACTTAATCCTGGCAGGTATGTTGGCGTAGTGATTGAAGAAGACGGCATGACAGAAGAGGAGTTTGAAGTTGAAATTAAAAAACTTAATTCGGAACTCAATTCTCTGAATGCCTCAGCCACTGATTTAGAAAAAATCATTAATCAAAACATTCTAAAACTATTTGAGGAGTAATAGATATGGCTAAAAAGAAAACAAGCATAGTATCCAACAATAGTTTTACTGAAATTTTGCTCTACACAGCTCCTAATGGCAAAGTGAAAGTAGAAATATTTTTGTACAACGAGAATGTTTGGCTTACACAGGCAAAAATTGCCGAGCTGTTTGCGGTTGACAGGTCGGTGATTACCAAACATTTAAAAAATATTTTTGAAACCGCTGAATTACGAGAAGATTCAGTATGTGCAAAAATTGCACATACTGCAGCCGATGGCAAAACATATCAAACACAATTTTATAATCTTGATGCCATTATCTCGGTAGGGTACAGGGTTAATTCTACACAGGCAACGCATTTTCGTATTTGGGCAACAGAGCGACTCAAAGAGTACATTATCAAGGGCTTTACTATGGATGACGAACGCCTTAAAAACCCTGAAAATATTTTTGGTAAAGATTATTTCGAAGAACAACTCGCACGCATTCGCGACATACGCAGCAGTGAACGCCGTTTTTATCAAAAAATTACCGATATATATGCACAGTGCAGTGCCGACTATGATGCAAACAGCGAAACTACCAAAACGTTTTTTGCTACTGTACAAAACAAACTGCATTGGGCAATAACCCAACAAACTGCTGCTGAAATTATATACAACCGCACCAACAGTAGCAAGCAACACATGGGGCTTACCACCTGGAAAAACGCACCCGGCGGTGCCATTCGTAAAACAGATGTTTCTATTGCTAAAAATTATTTGAATGAAACCGAATTGGATGGTTTGAACCGGATTGTATCCATGTATCTCGACTATGCAGAAATGCAGGCAAACAATCGCAAAATTATGTACATGAAAGATTGGATAAGCCGTCTCGATGCCTTTTTGCAGTTCAACGATCAAGAAATACTTACCCACACAGGCAAGGTTACTGCCGAAATAGCTAAAGCCTTTGCCGAAGTCGAATTCGACAAATACCGCGTAATACAAGACCAAAACTACGAATCGGACTTCGATAAACTGCTGAAACAATTGAAGAAAGGAGAAGA
>CAZDEU010000203.1:0-4139 GCA_964504265.1 uncultured Bacteroidales bacterium | reverse complement strand
ATAATTATCCTTTTAAAATAAAAACAAATATGCACGAGAGGATGAGGATAACGGAAACGGGCAATGTAGGGATTGGTAATACAAATGCAAAGGATTTGCTGCAAGTAGGTAAACGACACACTATATCCTTAGGCGAGTTGGATATTGATGCTACACCAAATGGCGTGCTAAATTGGAGTTCTTGTTATATTGGTTTTAATGCCGTGCATAATACAAGCAACGACCTTTGGGAATTTGTTACAGATGCCGGTGGTTCTAATAATTCCGGTGGTGTGATAATGTCCGAAATTGGCAGAGGAATGGTATTTATTCCTGTATTTAGCGATTTATCAAAACCAACTTTAACTAATCAGGAGCTTTTTAGTAAAAGAGTTATGGAGTTATTGCCTATTGACCCAAATAATAGTAGTAATGGTGGCATAGTTAATATTAATGGTACAATAAACACTAAAAAAATTAAAGTATCACTAACTGAAATAAATTGGTGGGATAAAGTATTTGAAAAAGAATATCATTTAATGCCGCTAGACAGTCTTGAAGCATATTTAAATATTAATAAGTGTTTACCTGATATCCCCAATGAAGAAACGGTTATGGCAAATGGTCTGGAACTTGGAGAATTTAATGCTCTGTTGTTAAGAAAAATTGAAGAACTTACGCTTTATATAATAGAACTGAACAAAAGAATTGATGTTTTAGAAAAAAACAAAAATAGATGAGAAAAAAATTATTCATAGTTATTTTAATTATTAAAAGTGTGATTGTGCAAGCACAAGATAATTTAGGTGATTCGATAAATTATAATAATAAGAGCAAATCTTACTTTTCTGCAAATCTTAATGCTCGTGCCATTATAGGGACCCCTATACTTTGTTTAAACCCTTTGATAGAATATAATTACAAAAAATACAGCTTTTATGCTGGACCTGTTTTATCTAGAAATCTTGATATTAATATATATTATTTACAAAGGAATTGTAAAACTTTTACAATACCAGGTTTTACTGCTGGCACTAAAGTTATTTTAGTTGAATCATTATTTAATAGGTTTTCCGTAGCCATTCATTTAAACGGTGGCTTTATGAAATTTAATGACAAAGGTATAAGTGATTACAAACTAGGCGGTAATTGGATTGATGGGTATTATCATAATTCCTATACTTTATTATTTTGTGAAGTTAGTACAGGTTTTTCTTATAAATTTTCTGACAATCTTTTTGTTGAAATAAACATGGGCTTCGGAAGAAAATTTTATAATCAAAAATATAATTATGTTGCATATAAATCTGAAAGAGGCTTTTTATATTCTATTATGTATTCACCACAAATTAATATTAATTATAAATTAAATAAAACATGACATCTAAAATATTATTATTCCTTTTATTATTATTTTCAATTTCTGTAGGTAAAAATCTATTTGCTTACGGCATTGACAGCAGTAAGTATAATTTTACCATTAATTTGGGTATTAATTATCATTATAATTTTAACAATCGTTATACACCTCCAACCTATTCAACTGGGTATCCAGCTAATTCAAGCGGTCCTTCAGGGGGATGGACACATAAATATAATTTTGATAAAATGTTTGGAGCTTCATTAAAATATAATATAAATAATAAACTCTTTATTATGAGTAATCTTACTTTCTTTACAGTTAATACTCAGAAAACCAGCGACCCTGATTCGGTAATAAAATATGTTCAAAGCCTATGGTACCAAAACCCGCCAATAAAAATTCATGAAATTACTGACAATGTTGATATTTCGTTTAGAGTAGGTTATTTTAACAAAAGACTCTCAGTTTGTATAGGTCCTACTTTAATCGTATTCAAAAAAAACAAATTTAAAGAAAGTTTTTTATTTGGTGACGAAAGAATTGTCTCTGAAAAATGGAAAAGTTTTATGAGATATACAATAAAAAATACTACAACATACTTTTTTCCATCTTTAAGCATAGATTATTGCATTTTAAAAAAATATCCAATTTCGTTATTCTTTAATAGCTATATACATGAAATAAAAGACTATGACTTTCAATTGGGTGTTAAGTTTACTTTAGTGAAAATTTAATAAAAAGATTAAAAGATGAGTATTGTTAAAATATTTGCAAATAATTATTTATTAATTATATGCATATTATCCATAAAAACATTTGCACAATGTGATGTTTGGAAACAAAATTTACTTCATAATGCAGAATTCGAAATAGGATCAACAGAACCAAGATTTCCTGGTAAAGATTTTGAATACATTAGTGTATGGAAGAGTCAAATGAATACATATAAGCCTCCTGGTATTACAGACCCTAATTATTACATATATTATCATTCTCCAGATTGGTTTGAATACCCTTATTTTCCTAGCTTTGGTGTTGCTCCTTATAATAACTATGGCACTCATTATATCGGAATGAGTGATTATGAATTGGTTCAGCAACAATTCTTTAATGATAATCAATTTGATGAAGGCAAAAGTTACATTTTAAAATTAAATTTATATTTGCCTTCTTATTATTATTGGAATGGTTATACTGATTTTAATAACTCTTTTTTAAGATTTTATGCAGCAAAGAAGCAAATTAAATATAAAAATGAGAATTGTCAACCATCTGATTTGTGTTCGAAAAATTATAAGGCTTTTAAAGATCAAGTAGGGCAAGATATTATAGTTTTACAAACACTGGATTTATCTGTTTACTCTATAGATCAGTGGCATAAGGTTTTATTACCAGTTACAGCTCCTAACTCAAATTATGATTGGTTTTGTATAGAGGTAGTTAATAGGTCAGATTTTGGATATAATTGTCAATGGGCATATGTATTACTTGATAATATAAGTCTTTCAAAAGGTTGCATAAATAATTGTAGTTCTACTGATGGAATTGCAAGTATATGTATAACAAATCATCATACAGATAACGAACCTCTTACAATATCAGGATTAAATAATATTTCAAAAGTTAAGTTTAGTATTTCCACACTAATCGGGCAATACCCAATTTGGAGTAAAACAATTAATTATCCACCTAACATAATTGCATGGGATGGAACTGAGGGAATATATGGAACACAAGTTTCTTCAGCAACATATGAATATAAAGTGGAATTATTCAATGATTGTGACGATAATGAAATATTTACAGGAAAATTCACAAAAGTAACTACTTCTGGTTCTACTTACTTTTCTCCTTTTTTTGATTATAGCGGTGGCGTTTCAAAACCACCTGACCCGTGTTGTGCTTTAGCAACAGATATGTTTATTTATAATCAAACTTTAAGACAAGATAAAACAATATTTTCTGATTCACCAGTAAATTCAATTAACCCGCCTTTACTTTATAAATCTGTTAATAATATTACTGCTCTAAATGTTTTAATACCTGTAAATACTAGCGTTTTTACATCTTCTACTAATGAAGTATTATTTCAGGCTGGTAATGATATTGAATTACTACCTGGGTTTGAAGTCGAATTTGGAGCTGATTTTACTGCTGAAATTGTACCTTGTGGTTCACCATTTTACAAAAATTCAAATTATCATACATTAATTAATAATACTAACTTAGATACAAACTCATCAATTACTTCTGACTCAACTTATTCATCAAGAGAAATAAGCTCTTCAGATATTTCTAATTCTGGAATTAATGAAAACAAACAGAAAAGCACAAATCAATATATTATCCTCACTCCCAACCCCAACAACGGCAACATGACTGTACAATACACAATACCAGAATACGAACAAGGTGTTTTTGAAATGTACGATTTGTTAGGCAAAAAAGTTTATTCTAAATTTATGGAAGGAGTAAATAATTCTTTTACAATTAATGAACTTAATCTTTGCAAAGGAATATACTTTTATCAGGCAACATCAAACGGAAGAAAAATAGGACAAGGGAAAATTGTAATAATTAAGTAACTTTGTTGTAAACAATTTTATTTAATAGGCTGTAGCTATAAAAATGAAAACAATAAAGTGCTTTAACCAAAGCATTAAATTTGGCGACACCATTACCCTTACTGCAAGCGGCGGTGTTGATTATCTGTGGAATACTGGAGCAACAACCGCTTCTATAGATGTATCGCCCGACTCATCTGCTATTTACTATATTACTGTTACAGATGCTAACG
>CAZDEU010000202.1:1690-4192 GCA_964504265.1 uncultured Bacteroidales bacterium | reverse complement strand
TTGTTTTTTGTCCTTTTGTGAAAATTTGCCACAAATTCAATTTTTAAATCATCTTTACATCTTTTGTCAAAATTCAGCCGAAAATGCCGAAAACAATATTTGTTTTTGCAAAATTTGATATTTGCGAAATTTTGATGTTTAAATGCGATTTAAGACACTTTTATAAAATTGTAGTAAGTCTTACTTGAAAATGATAATAATTTATTTGGACTAATTTAAAATAGGTTGTTGCCTTTTTTTATAGTAAATATGTAGGAATAACAGGTAAAACTATTTTTTTTTTGAATTTGCGAATAAATAACGGTTGTATTGCTGTTTGTCAATAATGACAGTTGTTTTATATAATTTTCTACTTAATTATAAATGCTATTAGGTCTGTTTATTAATTCTTTTTGCTGTGCCGTTAATTTTATAAATTCTGCTGTATCAAATAACAAATTTGGGTTGTTGTACTTTCTTAACCTCGACATTAAATTATTTTTTGGGTTTAATTTCGGGTTTGTGTAATCATTCTTACATTTTTTACTGCAAAATTTTGAGTTAATTTTTTTATCTGAAATGTCTTTATTGCAGGTTAAACATTTTCTATTAACTTGGGTCAATATCCCACTATATTTAAAATGTGATATTGTCCCCTTTTTTGTTTTTTCAATATCATTTTTTAAACGGTGATATTGTCCCCTTTTTTGTTTTTTTATGTCGGTGATATTGTACTCTGTTTTTGTTTCGAGTTCTAATAGTTCGGTACATTTATTTTCGATTAGTATTGTTAAATTCTCTTGAAGTTTACACTCTGAATATTTTTTTAAAGTATCTTTAAATTTGTTTAATTCTCTATAATATTTTTTTCTTTTACTCTTATATTCATTATCATTATTGCCATTAACAAAATCGTTGCTATTTGGTTTTAACTCACTCCAATATTTCGGGTTACTGCCATTACTCAAAATTAATTGCTCTTTTAGTTTGATTTTGCTCTTGTCAATATTATTATCATAAAACAATATATCGTTGAATATAGACAATAAAACGCCCTTCAATTTTGATATTTCAGCATATTCTACTAATGACAACAAAGAATTAATATTAATACCTCTACTTTCAAAAAAAATCATTCTTATAACTTTAATTTCGTATCGGAGCAAATTATAAGTTAATTTGTATTGGTGGGACTTGTTATAAATCTTAATATAAAAATTATCAGTAGTACATTCAATGCCTTTTGCTCCATCAATATTAAATTGATTAAATGGTTTTCCTTTGTAACTAATAATCGATTTTAAAATTTCGGTTGGTGTTTCTTTTGTTTCTATATTCACTCCAAACTCTAAGTTGTTTAACATCGAATTGTTTATGTCAATTTTAAACTTATTTTCGATGTCCTTAATAGTAGTAACTAATTGATTAAAATTATAGTCGTTATAATTGTGCATACCTGCATTAAAGTATTTATGAAAACTTCCATAAAATTTAACGTTGTTGTCTTTAATATTAAAATTAACTCCTTTATATGCTGTGTAACGTGCTGTTTTCATTATTTCGCCGTCCTTATCGTTTATGTGCAAAGGAAACAACAATAAATTATTGTTTAATAAATCTGCGATTTTAACAGATAAATTTAATATTTTAAATCCATCTAACATAATTTATTATCTTTGCATAAGGTTGCCAACTTTAGAGTTGGTTATTTGATTTGAACAATAAAAGGGGTGATTATTATCGCTCCTTTTTTTTATGAAATAATTAATATAATCTTTACAAAAATTCAGTTTCATTCGTATTGAATTTTTGTTGTAACTATTAAAAAAATAACATTCTATTGTTGAGGTTTCAGGAATAAAGTAAAATATTATTAAACTTATTTTTGTTATAATCTTATCGCCTTTGGTTTTTGTTTCAACAAAATCGCCAAAATAAAAGTTTTCTATTCCTATTGGTATTAATCCAGTATGCAGTATTTTTATTTTGTTTTTCCAACTTTCACAAACATATTTTGCACCTTGTTTAATCAAATAGTATTGTCGGGGTTGCTCTAATCTGAAATATGTAAATTTTGTAAATGTTTTACTACTTGAGTTTAGGTCATAAATATTTTTTCTTTGTGAGTTTTCTTTAAACTCTAAAAAAATGCAGTCAGGAATGTGATTTGAACGTGTTTTCATTACAAAGACCTCCTAAATTTTAACGTATGCACTTGTTTAAGAGCCTCGAAAACTTCATTTTTCTTATATCTTACACGTGAACCGATACGGTAACCTTTAATAATTCCTTTTTGAGTCCAGGAATTTAATGTTACCAGTGATACGTTTAGAATTTTTGCGGTCTGTAGCCTTGTTATAAGTTCGGTTGTTTCTTTTTCAGGCTGCGAGTTACTAAGGTGCTGTAATTCTGTTTTGACTGCCTCCGATATAAGATTTTTAAAATCAATAATCGGAATTTGTGTTAAAATGATGTTTTCCATTTTGCTATATTTTAAATTTGCTGTAAAAATATAGCTGTTTT
>CAZDEU010000202.1:0-1590 GCA_964504265.1 uncultured Bacteroidales bacterium | reverse complement strand
AATGATTTAACTTCTTTTTTATTATTAAATACGTTTATTTCATTTATTAAATCTAATATGTTAAAATCTGCAGCAATAATTCTTTTATTAACTTCTCTATATAATTTGTGTATGTTTAAAAACACTGTGAATCGATGAATAAAAATGATATATTTATTATTTTCACAATAAAACGAATAATTTGGAGATTCTGGGAAGTTTGATATTGATAAAAAAACTACATTACAAGTAAGATATAATGACTGTAAAGTCTTTGCATTTTCGAGGTTGTAATATTCAGGAACATCAAAAATATCTAATAATTTTAATATTTTGGGGTATATTTCAACTTTGTGATGTTTGTTATTAATAAATCCTAAATGAATTGTTTTTAAATCCTCAACTATTTCAAATAATAGTTTTTCAAATTCGTTTATATCCTTAGTTTTGCTCATATTACACAACTTTTAAATATGATGGTTTTATAAAAAATGGGTGTTGTGCGAGTTTGTTTGCATTCTCTTCTTTTGTTACTTTGATATATCGCAAAAATATTTTTTCTGATGTATGCCCAGTAATCTGCATTATTGAAATTGTTGGTATGTCGTTTAAATACATATTAGTTGCGAAACTTCTGCGAGCTGTATGAACAGTAATTAATTCATATTTTTTATATTGTTTATCATATTGTAGCCCTCCGCTATTTTGATTAATAATAATAATGCTGTCAATTTGTGCGAGTTTTCCTAATTCTTTTAAATATTCGTTCATTTTTTGGTTGCTAATCATTCTGGGGAGGTTATAATCGTATTTTTTAAGTATTTCGCTAATAATCCAATGTTGAGGTATTATAACCTTTTGCCCTGTCTTTAAAGTCGTTATTTCAACAACATTATTTTTAAAGTGTTCTTTGCGAAGTTGCTGTAAATCAGAAAATCGTAAACCTGTATAACAACCTATAAGGAATAAATCCCGCACATTGTTTAAACGGCTGCTATTGGTTAAATCTAATGAGTATATTTGCATTAACTCTACTTCGGTTAAATATATCGCCTCTGTGTCCTCTGAAACTTTGCGAAATTCTGTTTTTTGAAAATCTAAATTATCTGTTAAACCTTTATTATATGCAATTTTCATAAATACTTTAATGTTCTTAATTCTCCCGCCAATTGTATTAATTGCATAATTTTTTTTGTTGAGGTATTGAACATAATCATTATAAAATTTTAAATTAATATCAGAAAACTTTAAATTAATATTTTTTTCAGTTTCGTATTTAATCAAATTGTTTAGTGTTGATTGGTAACTTTTAATAGTTCCATTTTTTATAAGTTGCGATGTTTTATTATTAATTCTTTGCCCTGCTTTACTTTCGATAATTATTAACTTAATGAAATCAATAAAACAAGTTTCTTTATTTTTAGGTTTCACCGTCTTATTTTCTATAAATAAACGGTTATTAACTTCGGTTTTTAGTGTTTCTGGTTCGAGTTCGCTCCCTCTTTTATCATTTAATAATTTTCTGTAAGTATCAATTATTATAAATGCAATATCGTTTAATCTTTGGTTAAATTCTGAATGTCCTGTGTACCTTTCAGAAACTCTACCAGT
>CAZDEU010000201.1:0-4217 GCA_964504265.1 uncultured Bacteroidales bacterium | reverse complement strand
CACAACAATAGATGGAAGTAGTAACATTAATAAAATCAGATAAATAATAATAATAATTAACAATATAATTTAACGAAAATGAAGATAAAAATTAGATTTTGGATGCCGGTAATACTATTTGCTTTATCCTCAGTTTTTTTAACTAATTGTGAAGATCCAACTATTCCGGTAGTCAGTACCAACGAAGCGACAGCAGTAACCAACACCACAGCTACGAGTGGAGGAGTAATAAGCTCTGATGGTGGAGCAACAGTAACAGCACGCGGTGTATGTTGGAGTACAAGCCAAACCCCAACTATTGCCGATAATAAAACTTCAAATGGTACCGGAGCAGGTAGTTTTACAAGTGCTATTACAGGATTAACAGCCAATACGACTTATTATGTAAGAGCTTACGCCACAAACAGTGCAGGAACCGGGTATGGTAGTGCTGTGTCGTTTATAACACTTGAAGGGAACAATGAGGATATTGTATTTAATCCAAATATTACGTATGGTACTATGACCGATATTGATGGCAATACCTATAAAACGGTAACCATAGGTACTCAAACGTGGATGGCTGAAAACTTAAAAGTTATTAAATATAACGATGGTACAGCTATACCAAATGTAACGGATCAAACCGAATGGTATTTTTTAACCACCGAAGCCTATTGTAATTACGAAAACGACTCAAGCAAAGTGGCTACTTATGGACGATTATATAATTGGTATGCAGTAAATACAGGCAAATTATGTCCAACAGGATGGCATGTACCAACGGATGCAGAATGGGAGGTATTAATTGAATATTTAGGAGGAGAAGAAATTGCAGGTGGTAAACTCAAAGAAACCGACACAACACACTGGCAAAGTCCTAACGAAGGAGCAACCAACGAAAGCGGATTTACAGCACTTCCGGGCAGTTTCCGTAATCACGATGGATCATTCGCCTACATTGGTAAGTACGGTTACTGGTGGAGTTCTACGGAGAGCGATGCAGGCAGTACCTGGGGCTACGGCCTGAGTTACGAATCTGGCGGTGCCTACAGGACCTACCACCATAAGAGAGGAGGGTTGTGTGTTCGCTGCATCAAGGATTAGAATTTATTTGATTCATTTGTTTACTTTTATAAAATAAAAACAGAAGATATAGGGCTAATGGACAAAAATTTAGCAGCACAGAACAAATACGTCCTGATGATACAGGCAAGGTAAATGATGGTGTCGGCCAAAACATTGCTCCCTTGTAAAAGAAAGGCTTGCTCAGGGCGGAAGTGTTAAAGTTTGATGAAAAGAAATCACAATAAGAAAAAATACTTAAATGTAGATTGGTAAATCAATAAGGAGAGAAGAATTACAAATTAAAAGTAAGTTATAAAACAAAAATTGAAAAATGTCGCAAATATTTGCTATTTTTGCGACATTAAAAAAATATTTGTTATGCATAGTATTGATGATAATATACTTAAAAAAATTAAAAAAGCCAGAGGGGGTACGCTATTTTTTGTAGATGATTTTCTGGATTTTGGCAATGCTAAGGCTGTTTCAAAAGCTTTGGAACGTTTGGTGCAAAAAGAAGAACTTCATCGTGTTGCAAGGGGTATTTATTCTCGTTTGGTAATAGATCCTTTATTAGGTTTATTAAAACCAAGCACGGAGAAAATTGCAGATGCTATCAGAAGGAGAGATAAGGCAAGAATAGTGCCTACCGGAAGTTTGGCTTTAAATGCTTTGGGGCTGTCAACTCAAGTTCCTATGAATGTGGTTTATTATACTGATGGTTCGGAACGAAAAATTAATTTAGGCAAGAGAACCATTGTTTTTAAAAAGACCTCTCCAAAGAATTTGACAAGCATAGGTAAAATAAGCACATTGGTAATACAGGCACTAAAAGAAATAGGGAAAGATAATATTACAGAAGAAGAAATAAAAATTATTTTGGATCATCTCAGAAAAGAAGAGCCATACCGATTGGAACATGACATTAAATTAGCTCCTGAATGGATTAGAATAATAATGCGAAAAGCTTTAAAATAAAACATCAATATGAAACTATTGTAACACACAGACAAAAGTTTTCAAAAGTAGCAGGTGTTAATTATAATACTCACAATCCTAAAACAATAAATCCAATTCCACCTCCAGATATTATTAATATATGGAAAGCTGATTACACAAAAATGCAACAAGACATGATATATGAAAAAAATCAACCAACTTTTGAAAATCTAATAAATAATCTACAGGAATTAAGAACCAATCTTCAAGTCGTTAAATGGAGTTTTGAATTGAAATTTCCCATTTCAAATTAGTAATTGACTATGACAGACAACCGGATCATCAGCGTTATTTGCGGTTAAAAGTTTTCAGTTTTCAGTTTTTCAATGCGTTGTATCAAGTTTAATTCTTAATTTTTAATTTTTAATTGATCATTGTCCGATAAAATTCCGATATCGTTACAGATTATTTCGGACAATAGTAGTTTGATATTAAAAAAAAACTATTTTTGCAAAATAAATTGAATGCACAAAAATGGAAATATTGCGTATATACATAATAAATAATCGCAACTCAGAATTACTATATGTGAGTTGTTTAGGAGTATTGCGTATACACAATCGTTACCGCCAATAAAAGAGGACATTAATCAACCTAAAAACATAGAAATACATCTTTAATTCATTTAAACGAAACACTATGAGATTCATTTTAGCCTTCGGAATAATTTTAATAATGTATAGTTGTAAAGATGATAGGATTTTTCTTAAATCAGAACATGGCTTTCCCGATTCACCAACAAATCTATCAATATTCAATTCTGAGTATGATGACTATAATTCCAAACTTGAACCGGGAGTTTACGATATGTATACATTAGTTTTTTCTTCAAATCGAAATTCTCATGGTAATGATTTTGATATTGTGTTATTTTCATTAGGTATGAGATACCCTTTTGAAGAAGATGTAGTTTCAATTTATGAAAGTTCTGGTGTTTCCGGAAAATATCTTCATATAAGAAGTATGCAATCAACCATAAATTCATCAAAAAATGAATATGGGCCATACATTTTTAATTGCAACCTGAATAATGATAAATTTCAAGAAGAATTCATTTTCTTTTACGCCCGTGAGGAGAATAACAAATTAGATATTAAATATATGATAAACGAAGGTGTTTTAAGTGAGAATAAAACAATTAGATACAAATGGACTGGCCCTTTTGACTTTAATCTTGTAAATACTGAAGAAAATAGCGAAGCGTATATTTCATTGAATAATGATATAGTTTATTATTGCTCAAATGACGGTGGTGATTATGACATTTATCAGAAAAATATTCCTTCAGATATTGATATTATTGATTTTTTAAGCCAAACAAATGATGGTATCAATAATCCTATAGTAAACATTAATAGTGGTTCTGATGATAAATGCCCATATATTATTGACGATTTTATGGTGTTTGTTTCAAATAGACCCGGAGGGCTTGGAGGATATGACTTATGGTACAGTAAATTGATTAATAATAGTTGGAGTAAGCCTATTAACTTTGGTAGTCCAATAAATACTAAATACGATGAATATAGACCTATAATTGTAAAATACAAGGATATCAGAAATGATTTGATGATTTTTTCTTCGAATCGACCCGGTGGATTTGGAGGCTTTGATTTATATTATATCGGGATTGATGAAACAAGATATTGAAATTATTGGCGGTAATAATTAGCCTTCATTCGGATTGCAAAGCCAAGAATGAAGGAAATGTTTTCCCTACTCCTCGTCCTAACCTTTTTTATTCGGAACGAAAAACTTCTCGGCACACGGCACATCTTTCAGTTGTCAGTTATCAGTTTTAAGAAGCTCTCAGCTGTCAGCTCTCAGCTATCAGTTTTTCAGAGCGTTGTATCAAGTTTAATTCTTAATTTTTAATTGATTTAATTAGCATGCGTGCAAACAACAAAAACCAAGTGTGGTTCGTATAAAAACCATGCGTGCAAATGATAAAAACCATGCATGCTTTTTACAAGAATCATGCGTGGTAAATATACGAACCAAGCTTGCTTTTTAGTTTTTCCCGGTTTTTAGTCCTAAAAAACCACACACCTACATTTACTCAGCCGAGTAATTATATTTACTCAACTGTGTAATTAGGTTTATTCAATTGAGTAAGTCTGCTTACTCAACTGAGTAACTCGGCTAACGAAATTTTACACATATACTCACTTCTT
>CAZDEU010000200.1:0-4251 GCA_964504265.1 uncultured Bacteroidales bacterium | reverse complement strand
CATTTGATTGCATTATAGCAAAAAAGTTTTCCTGATACCACTAATTTTGGTATCAACTTAAAATCCGTAGAGGTCAGTTGTTCTGAATTTATTGTTATTTTGTTGTTATATTTAGATTATTGGTGAGTGTTAATAATTATTAGTTTGAAATCACAATATCTTTAATTATATTATCTTCAACAATTTTATTAAGTTCGTTAATAATTGAGGTTTTGCGATATGATAATTCATTTCTCAATGCTGCTGATTTGCATTTAACAAATAAAATATGGTTTTTAATTTTAAGGTCTGACGTTAATTTTGCAACGTTTACACCTACCACAGTTTCCCATTCTGAAATTATTCTGACTTCTTTAAGTTTAGGTGTTAAACCATAAGCATTCAAAAGCATATCTATTGCTTCTTTAAGAGTTTGCTCATTTTTTCTTTTTATAGTCATGTTAAAAAAAATTATAATTTTTCTTCAATAATACCATTAACAACTTCAAACAATTTATGGTCGGAGGCGTGAAGGGTAAAAATTCTTTGAATTCTTTCTTTTTGAGTATCGGTAATAAATACTTGTCCGAAGTTTTCGCCACTAACAAGGTTAATCAATTGGCTTACTCTCGAATCATCTAATTTATCAAATATGTCATCAAAAAGCATAAGTGGTTTAAATCCTATAAGTTTGTGAGTATAAGCAAATTGAGCAAGGCGTATAGCTAATACAAAAGATTTTTGCTGTCCTTGCGAACCAAAAGTTTTTAATGCTTTATCAGTAAGTTTAAAAATAACATCGTCTTTGTGTATACCAACAGTTGTATATTCTAAAGTTCTGTCTTTAGCTAAAGATTCTACAAGTAAATCTTTGAAATCTTTTTCTATCAGCTTGCTTTCATATTCCATAGAAACATTTTCTTTGGAATGCGAAATAAATTCATAGTATTCATCAAAAACTGGAATAAACTCATTAATAAAAATTTTACGTTTATCAAAAATTTCATTACCATATTTAATTAACTGTTTATCCCAAAGTTCGAGCGAAGAAGAGTCGGGCATGCCCCCACTCTGTGCAAAATGCTTCAGCAAGCGATTACGCTGAAGCAATGCTTTATTATAATTAATAAGGTTATCTAAATAATATTTATCGAATTGTGATATAACTTTATCAATAAATTTACGACGTTCATCGCTACCACCTGTAACAAGATTTTGATCGGCAGGCGAAACCATTACTGCTGGATACAATCCAATGTGGTCGGCTAATCTAGGATATTCGTTATCGTTTACTTTAAACAGTTTACGATGATTTCGTCTTTGCACGCACTGAATTTTATCATCGCCCGAATTACCATTTTTAGTAAAAACACCAGTAATTGAGAAAAAAGATTCATTATGTAAAATATTTAAAGTATCAACAGAATTAAAATAACTTTTACAAAACGAAAGGTAATGAATAGCATCTAATAAATTTGTTTTTCCTACACCATTATCACCAATAAAACAATTAATTTTAGGAGAAAGTTCAATAGCTGCATTCTCGTAATTCTTAAAATTTATTAATGATATTTTTTTTAAATACATACTTTGAGAAAATAATTTTCAAAGATAGTATTTATTATGAAAAAAAATCAGCTACATATTTATTAAAAAAACTATTGAACCGTACCTGTTAAAGTAAAAGTTCCGAGATAAGGATTAGTACTGCCGTCTTGTAATACCGACATATTGCCGTTACCTGTTATGTTATTATTATTAATGCTAATAGTAGCAGTGGTAATAGTAACAGTTTCATTAGTTGTAGCATCAATTGCTATAGTAAAAGAAGCATTTGTAACAGTATAAGTGCTACCATTAACAGTACCAGTAATAGTAGCATTATGCACTTCAGCAGCTCCTCCTATTTGCGATGTTGTAACATTTGATGTAAAGGTTGTGTCATTTGTTGTAGTTTGGGCAGTTGCAACCACAGGAAAAACACCGCCTAAATCAACGCTAACATCCAAATTCCATGTAGCAGTGGTCGGATTAGGATTAGGATTAGGGGTTGTTGTGGTAGTTGTTTCCTCTTCGTCATCGTCCTTTTTGCAGGAACTTGTTATTACTAATAATGATAACATTACCAATAAACTTAAATTTAACGTAAATAATGTTTTTTCATATTATTATATTTTTATATTTTTTGTTATTACAAAATTACACTTTTTTGTTTTTCTATAATATTTTTTATAAAAAAAAATTGTAATTATTTAGGTGCCCTTCAATGTTAAAAAATTTTGTCCTTCAAAACTTTTTTTCAATTCAGCAAAAATGTTTTTGTTGTTTTTGCGTGCAGTGGAGACAAAACTTTCTATTCTAGCGTAAATTTTTGCACTTTCATCAGAGCGGAAGCAGTTTGATATTTTGAGTTTTAGTTTTGCTGGTCGGATATCTCTTTCCGCCTGATTATTCGTAAAAGGGACTTCTTCATTGAAAGCAAATGCTAATATTGCATCTTTATGTTTGATAAATCTTTCGACAAGGTTTCGGGCTTTTGTCTTTTTTCGTTTTTCCCTTTTCCCTATAGTTTTTATTGGAGGTGGCTCTGTAATGTCTCCAAGCTCACAGATATTTTGATATCTTTTTTCGATATTGTTTCTGCTTCGTAACCTTTTGGCAAAACACATTTTGTTGACCTCCAATAAAAATGTTTTCATATCTTTTGCCCATTTATTATTATCGTTGTTGTCTATTATTCCTTGAAGCTCCCTTATCAGATGGGCACCGCACAAAGAATGTTTTGTGTTTTCAATATTAAAATAACTACTCCAGCAGTCGTGAACCAACCAGTTTGTAATTTTATTTATTATTGAACTCTCGCTCATCATAGCTTCTTTCCCACGATTTTTGTGAACAAATTGATAAGTAAATAATTTACTTGATAAATTATGTAGCCAATAATTTTCTTTTTCGATTTTTATTCCGGTTTCGTCGGCATGAACCACTTGTTCTTTAAGCAATTGTTCAAGTATTTCTTTCTCACTTTGGCTAAGTCCTTCGTAACACCTTTTGTTGGCAGAATATATGGTCGATTCATTTATAGAATAACCAAAAAGGTCTTGAAAAAGCTGTTGTATTTTTTTGTAAGGAAGTTTATAGACTGTGTTTAGCATTGTTAGGTATGCTCTTACTCCGTTGCCATACTGTACTGGTGAATTTACATTGGCAGGACTGCTCCCTTTGTGTATTTTGCCACATTGTGGACAGATACCGCTAAATATCTGATATTCGATTACCTCTAATTTTGGTTGTGGTAAATCAAAAACCTGACGCTTTTCTGACACAAGCATATCTGTAATATTGAATTTATGACCACTGTTTATTGCGTATTTTGAATGTGGAAAACTTTAGTAAGCATTAATATAAAAAAATTAGTTTTTTAATATTATAATATTTATTTATTTTAACAGGATAGTATAAAACTCTCATTCTAATAATCATCTCTTTGTGTGCTTTCTATAGAATGCTCGTTTCATAAACTTAAATATTTATTATTATTTTAATCAACATAATAAATCCTATTATTTAGGTGTTTTATCATTAAGATTAATTAATTCATCATTATTATAAGCAGAACAATTAACACAACGGACGTGATTTTTAAGTCCATTTATTAATTTATAACATTTTTTACATCTAAACCATTCGCCTTCCAATGTATAACTACCACCGCTGATTTCAATAATTTTACCTTCAATAAATGCTTTAGTTATATTTTTTATAGCTTTATTGTGAATTCGGGTAAAAGTTGGTCTTGAAATATTCATTTTAACGGCTGCTTCTTGCTGACTAAGCATTTCATAATCTGATAACCTTAAACTTTCATATTCTTCAAATGTAAGTGTAATTGTTTCTAACTTATCTATTTGAATACCAAAAGGTTTAAACCCTTTCATAAGAGGTGGATGAAGAATATTTCTGTTTTTTTCTGGTCTTGACATGCTTAAAATTCAAAAAATTTTCATTTAAATGCAAATTTAATAAGATTAACGAGAATTATAACTTTTTATATTTTTTTTTAGAAACAATATGAATATTTACTTGTTATAAACTTCTCATAATTAAATATTTGTAATTTATATATGCTTAATTTATTTTATAAATCATTTTTATAAATCATTTTTATACCTAAGTTTTCTACGTAGCAGATAAACAATGATGCATTGTGCTAAAGGACAAGTGTTTACAAAAATATTAGTGTATGGTTAAATCGGCTTCATAAGGATACAA
>CAZDEU010000199.1:1551-4295 GCA_964504265.1 uncultured Bacteroidales bacterium | reverse complement strand
CAATACGGCACTACTCTATATTTACATAAATTTGGAGTTTAACTCTGCAAACAACTATTGCAAATAATGAAATAAAGCCAAATCAAGCGGATTTTCTTTTCTTCCATTTTTTTAGTTCGCTGCGTAATTGTTCAGTTGTAAATTCTGCATCGTCATTTTCAATGTCATCAATTAAAGCATCAATTTCTTGTGGAGTAGCTGGTCTGCCTGGTTTTACCCAATCGGCTCGTGTTAATGGCTTTTCTATGCTTACATCCTTAACATACGAAATTGTCTTCAAAAACTTTGCAAGTTCCTTTGCGAGTCCTGAGTCTTTAATTGTAATTCTGAGAGTAGTCATAAAACATTTATTTGTTATTACAAAAATACAAAAGTTAAAGCAATTTATTTCAAAAAAATGAAATAATGAATAAAACATACGATTATGTGTTTATCGACAGCGTATCACGTGCAAAACTAACTATCGAAGACCTCAACAACCTTAAAAAATCAAATACCGGCATTGCCTTTATCTTTGTATTCCACACCACCAAAAACGGACAATTCAAAGGACAAAACCAATTTGCCCACGATGTTGATGTTATTATTGAAGTAGCTGATGGCAAAGCTAAGGGGAATGGGAGGTTTGGTTGGGGGGAGGGGGAAGTTTTGGGGTAAGTTTTTTTCAAAAAAGTAATGACTTTTGAAAATTTTAGTACATTTGTTTTAAGAATTGCTAATAATTTTCAGATTTAATATTTAAGCAATATTAAAGAATTACAGATTATAAAATAACAGATGAACTTTAATCAATTAACAAAAACACTTCTTGTAACCCATAACGATTTTTATCAAAATGCTGTTAAGGCTATCAATATTGGCTTAACACTGCGTAATTGGTTATTTGGTTTTTATATTGTCGAGTTTGAACAAAATGGCGAAGACAGAGCTAAATATGGTAAACAATTGCTAATAAATTTAGCTCAACAACTATCAATAAAAGGGCTTACAGCACCCGAATTATCCAGATGCCGACAATTTTATAATACTTATCCCGAAATTCTTGGGTTATTAACCCAAAAATCTTCTATTTCAAAATTTTCTGTTTTATTACCCGATTTTAGTCGTAATTCAATTCTTGGGTTGGCAACCCAAGAATTGAATAATGCAGAATATAAACATCTTATAAATATCATTCAATCAATATCTTATACACATTTTACAGAATTAATTAAGATAGAAGATACAATAAAAAGAAAATTTTTTGAATTACTTATTTTAAAAACTCAACCTTCGGTTGCAGAACTGAAAAGACAAATTTACTCACTTACTTACGAAAGATTAGGATTATCAAAAAATAAAGACATTGCTTTTAAAGATATACAGCAAAAAATAACACCAATTGAAAGCAAGGATTTAGTTAAATCGCATTATTTTTTTGATTTTCTTCAAATTTCACAATCTCATCTTATAGAAGAGTCGGAACTTGAACAAGCTCTTATTAATCATTTACAGGATTTTATTATTGAGTTAGGAAATGGATTTTGTTTTGAAGCTCGACAAAAACGTATTTTAATTGATGATGAATATTTTTTTATTGATTTAGTATTTTACCACCGAATATTGAAATGTCATGTGTTGATTGAATTAAAAACCGAACAAGCAAAACACGAACACATTGGTCAGCTTAAAGTGTATTTACAGCATTTTAAGCATACTGTAATGGAAACTACCGACAACCCACCGGTTGGTATTTTATTGGTAACAGACAAAAAGAAAACTTTAGTAGAATATGCAATAGCCGATTCTGATAAAGAAATTTTTGTAAGTAAATATCAATTACAATTACCTGATAAAAAGGAATTGGAAACTTTTATTAATAAAGAAATAGCTAACTTATAAAATTACCTGAAGCAGCATTTTTTTTTAGGTTATACATAAATTGAAAAAATATTGTAATATTGTAAAGTTTTTTTTAACATAAATTTAAGCGGGCTATATATATAGCTAAAAATTATAAAACACCAATTTTTAGAATCCCGCCATATAATAATAACTACAAGCAGTTTTATTTCTTTTCCAATTTACCCCAATTATCCTTAAAATCTTCTTTATTTAAAGCACGTAGATTTATAATTCCTCTTGTTTCATACTGTTTAACATTATTTTTTGCTTCATCAGAAGTACATATAAAAAACTCTGGTTGGCTCATCATATCTGCATTGAGATTTACGAAAATATAAAAACAATCTTCAATAATCTTATCACGCATAATAGGCCATCCAACATTTTTCTTTTTATAAATTGACTTAACTTGGATTGCAATCCTTTTACTTTCTTTTTCGGCAAACATATCAATAGCTTTTGCATTACCAATAGTCATACCTACCGACCAGCCTCTACGGTATAATTCAGCAGCTACAAAATATTCACCTGAAAGTCCTGTATTATTTCTTGAAATTTCACTCATTAGCTGATTCCTTTTCAAATATTCCTTCTTCAACAAATTCCCCTTCTTCTTCCTGTGTATTTTGTACTCTTGCAATTGATTTTCCCATTGCTTTTTCAATCCTTATTAAAATTTGTTCCTTTCTGTCAGCAATAAAACTATAAAAATCATCATTGTACATAAATTTAGGATTTACCACATGCGATTTTAAAATATTATTAAACTCTTCTTCTGAAACACCTGCATGATTTTTTAACCTGACTAAGTATTTACTTGGTGCATCACCACTAACAATCCTGTTTGTTCTACCCGACAA
>CAZDEU010000199.1:0-1451 GCA_964504265.1 uncultured Bacteroidales bacterium | reverse complement strand
TTTGATGCTTTAATAAATCCTTTAACAATATCATCTCTATTCTTTTTATAATCATCTAAAGAAAGATTTAGCATTTCTTTTCTTTTAGCACTTACCGAAGGAAAATTTTCGGAATTACCTGATAAAATATGTTCCTTTCTTTTTTTATAAGTTGATAAAAGAGTTACAGCTTGAATTATATCAGTATTACTTGTATTAGCAAGAACTTTATAATCTTTAAATTCTGATTTAATTTTCGCCCAGTCGTCCTTTAAATCAAATTCATCAGAAGCAAAGGTAGCAGTAAGAAGTTCAAATACGGTAAGTGATACTCCGCCTGTATTAACCTTTTCAAAAACCTGACAAACAGCTTCTTTAGGATTTTCTTTTTTCAAAATTATAACAGGAAGCATATATCCATTAATACTTTGTATAATCTTTTTAGCAAATTCATTCCAAAAAATAATTTTCTCTTTATCATAACCCCAATATTCAAAAAATGCAGGATACCATTTGTCATATTCATCAACCATACTAACAGGGTACATAAGATTTTTGTACTCTAATTCAGGTGATGACAAATCAAGCACAACATCTCTTCCAATGTTTTCGGTAATAATTTTATTTTCATTAATAGAAAAAATTGATTCCTCTAAATCAGTATCATTATCCATTGCTTTTTGCATATCAATATAATACCAACGCTTTATTTCATAACCTTTAGCGTTACGAGTTATAACAACTCTATTACTTATAATAGCTTGATAAAGGGATGTAATTCGTTGTTGCCCATCAAGTATAAGCATATCAGGTTTGTTCCCGTTAGCACTCATAACTCCTTCAACAGGCTTAGTTTTAAACTTTATAGTTTCATTACCTGTTTCTAAAAGCATTACAGCTCCAATAGGAAATGACTTAGCAACACTTGCTATTAAACCCTTAATGCGGTTGTCGTCCCAAACCCAACCACGTTGAAAATCCGGCAGTTGTATTTTTCCATTATTAACATCTTTTAATATTTCATAAAGACTTTTTTTAGTTGAATCAAATGACTCCATAATTTTAAAATTAAATTTTATATATTGATAACTATTTTATTTGAATTTGTTTATTACTTAGTTTCCCTCCACTATTTTTACCTCCTCCTCTGTCAGCCCATAAAGCTCATAAACCATACGGTCTATTTCGTTGTCGGTTTCGGCAATTTGTAATTTTAGTGCTTGGGCTTTTCGGCTTTCGGCTTGAAAATATTCTTCCCACTCTGCTTCCTCAGCTAATGATAACTTGATTTTCTTTTTTGCAAGTTCTTTTATAAAATCTGCATAAGTGAGCAAATACCAATCTTGTAATTTGTTTGGTAATGGATTTATTTCAAATTTTCTCTCTATGCTACGTTGAAATTTTTGCGATATCTCTTGTAGCTCTTTGTTGAGTGAAAGCATTATGTCTGCTTTTTCTATGAAAGGTTGTTG
>CAZDEU010000198.1:0-4309 GCA_964504265.1 uncultured Bacteroidales bacterium | reverse complement strand
ATCTTGTAGTTAAATCAAAAACTTGAGGTCAGTTGTTCTGAAAATAGATTTACACAACAAAGAGTGAACAAATTAACAATTAAAATTATTTCAGAATTAAACAATAAATATTTTTACTTTATCTTTGCAGTGAAATTTCAAAATACAATAAAATGACTGAAGAATCACAATTTTGCCTCGACGAAGCAAAAGAAAGCATGCAACTTGCTGTACAGCACTTAGAAAAAGAATTTCAAAAAATAAGAGCCGGAAAGTCAAGCCCGCAGATGCTTGATGGTATTAGAGTAGATTATTATGGTACTATGACTCCATTAGACCAGTTGTCGAACATAAATACTCCCGACCCGCGTCAGATTATTGTTCAGCCATGGGATAAAAGTGTTTTAATAGCAATTGAAAAAGCTATTATGGCTGCTAATTTGGGATTTAATCCTAAAAATGAAGGAGAAGTACTAAGAATTATCGTCCCCCCATTAACCGAAGAAAGACGTAAAGAATTAGCAAAAAAAGCCCGCACCGAAGCCGAAAATGCAAAAATTGCTATACGCAACATTCGCAGAAATGCCAACGAAACAGCAAAAAAACTCGAAAAAGACGGCACCCCCGAAGATGAAATCAAAAAACTTGAAACCGAAATTCAAGATTTAACTAATTCTTATATTTCTAATGTTGACAAAATATTAGAAGCTAAAGAAAAGGATATTATGACTGTGTAGTATTATTAATAACACATATACATACTTAGTTTTATATTAAGTCAATTCATTGAAATATTTGATTTGCTGCGAAGATATCAGGGCTAAGCCGCTTGTTGTAAAACAATCTCAATAGGGCAATGGAGGCTTCGATATTGTAATTACAAAACACTCAATATCTTAATAACTTTCTTACATAGCATAAACAAGCATTAAATGCCTAAATATTTCATAATGTATTAGATATGTTTCTTTAATATTATTTTTTTGATAAATACATTTTAGAACATCTTTTTCTTTATCAGAAATTGATTGAATTTGTAATTCTTCTGCAAAAAAAACTTCTTTTTCTCCTTTTAATTTGTAAACAGCTTCTTTGGCACCCCATATAATATGCAAAGCCTTATTTCGATTTTGTTCAGGCAAAAGAGAAATTTCAAAATCGGAAATAAATTTTTTCTCTACTCTCAATATTTTATCTTTAATTGGCTCAATATCAACACCAACTGCTATTGTGTTACTAATTATTGCAGCAGAGTAATTCTCGGTATGAGAAACAGAAATATGATAGGGCAACTCATTCAAAAAAGGTTTTCCAGCTTCATCATAAAAAATACCTTTATAATTATTATTTTCGAGCAATTCCTGAATAAGATTTCTGTAACTAAGCCATTGTTTTCTTTTTAAAGGCGACTTGATTCTTTTAAAAATATTTTGTTCATCTTCAGTTAAAAAAAGTCCTTTCAAAAGTTGTTCTTCTGTTTCTGAAATTTCCCAAACACCAATTTTAAACTGTTTTTTGTCAATTAAATAAATCTGAGGCATTTTAAAAAATTTTAATGAGCTTCGAGCCAATTTTGACCGGTTTTCATCTCTATCTCTAAAGGGATATTACCAAGTGGCAAAGCGTTTATCATCTTATCATTTATGATTTCTTTAACAATATCTACTTCATTTTTATGAACATCAAAAATCAATTCATCATGCACTTGTAAAATCATTTTAGATTTTAGATTTAATTTATTCATCTCATTAAATATATTATTCATTGCAATTTTTATCATATCAGCAGCACTACCTTGTATTGGTGCATTAATGGCGTTGCGTTCAGCAAAACTTCGTATAGTTGCATTAGATGAATTTATATCTCTGAGATAACGCTTACGTCCCAATATAGTTTGAACATATCCATTTTTTTTGGCAGTTTTAATAATGCTGTTCATATAATTTTTAACAGCAGGATATTGTTTGAAATATTGTTCAATAATATTAGCAGCTTCAGTTCTGGAAATAGTAAGTCTTTCGGATAATCCGAAAGCAGAAATGCCGTATATTATACCAAAGTTTACAGTTTTTGCTTTTCGCCTCATTTCAGGAGTAACCTTGTCGATGCTTATATTGTAAACTTTAGCGGCAGTAGCAGTATGTATGTCGATATTATTCATAAATGCTTCCTGCATTGATTTATCGCCACTTAAACTTGCCATTATCCGTAACTCTATTTGAGAATAATCAGCCGAAAGCAAAACATATTTATCATTGCGAGGTACAAAAGCTTTTCTAATTTCTCTGCCTTTTTCAGTTCTTATCGGGATGTTTTGCAAATTAGGATTATTGGAGCTAAGCCTTCCAGTTGAAGCCACCGCCTGATTATAAGACGTATGAATTCTACCTGTACGCGGACTAACCAAAGCAGGCAAAGCATCAACATAAGTTGATTTTAATTTAGTTAATGATCTGTATTCTAAAATATCATTAATTATAGGATGTTTATGTATAAGTTTTCTTAAAACCTCTTCGTTTGTACTAAACTGCTTGGTTTTAGTTTGCTTAGGTTTTTCGGATATTTTCAATTTATCGAATAAAATATCACCCAATTGTTTTGGAGAGGCAATATTAAAAACTTCGCCGGCATATTCATAAATTTGTTTTTCGAGAATACTAATCTCATGCTGAAGCTGAAGCGAAAAATCATTTAAAGCATCAGAATCTAATCTAACGCCTTCAGTTTCCATTGCTGCAAGTACTTTTACTAAAGGCATTTCAATATTATTGAAAAGCTCTGTAAATTTATTTTCATCTAAAAGATTTATAAAAACATTTTTGAGTTGCAAAGTAACATCAGCATCTTCGGCAGCATATTCTTTCAAAGTATCTATATCTACATCTCTAACATTTCCCTGCGATTTCCCTTTTTTGCCTATTAGCTCAGTAATAGCAACAGGTTTATAATCTAAATATGTTTCAGCAAGATAGTCCATATTATGCCTATTATCGGGTTGCAGCAAATAATGAGCTATCATTGTATCGAATAAAGGTCCGGCAACTTCAATATCGTACCATTTTAAAACAGAGATATCAAACTTTATATTTTGACCTACTTTTAAGATATTATTATCAGCGAAAATTATTTTAAATTCGTCTAAAATTTTGCAGGCTTCATTATAATTTTCAGGAATTGAAACAAAATAAGCTTCGGAAGGTTTAAAGCAAAAAGAAATACCGACAAGTTCGCTGTTACTGGTATCAAGTCCCGTAGTTTCAACGTCAAAACAAAAAGTTTTTTCTTTTTTTAATTTTTCAAGAAGATTTTTTCTTTTTTCGGCAGTATCAATTAATAAATAATTATGAGGTGTATTGTGAATTGTTTTAAAAATACTGTTGTTCAGTCCATTGGAAGAATCAGATTCTGTAAAATTTCCAAAAAGGTCGGTTTGAACAGAGGAGGTTGAATGAATTTCAGTATTATTTTGATTTTTTAAAGATAAATCAGTAAAAACTCTTTTTGCAAAAGTTCTGAACTCCAATTCGTCAAGTAATTCTTTTAAAGTTGGTATATCAGGTTCTGTTAGTAAAAGTTTTTCTTCGTCAAATTCAACTGGAACATCTAAAATTATTGTAGCTAATTGTTTAGACAACAAAGCCTGATCGGCAAAATTTTCAAGATTCTCCTTCATCTTTCCCTGTAAATTAGCAGTATTTGCTAAAATATTTTCGACAGAACCATATTCGGAAATAAGTTGTTTTGCTCTTACTTCACCAATGCCGGGGACACCGGGAATATTATCGCTTGCATCGCCCCATAAACCTAGAATATCAATAACTTGAGCAGGATTACTAATGCTAAATTTTTCGCAAACTTCTTTAACACCTAAAACCTCAGCCTTATTGCCCATTCGTGCAGGTTTATAAATAAAAATATTTTCATCAACAAGCTGCCCAAAGTCCTTATCGGAAGTCATCATATAAGTTATAAAACCTTTGTCGGCAGCTTTTTTAGCCAAAGTACCAATAATATCATCAGCTTCATAACCATCCATAACAACAACAGGTATATTAAAAGCCCTTACAAGTCTTTCGATATATGGCACCGATTTAATAATATCTTCGGGAGTGTCTTGTCGCTGAGCCTTATATGCAGCAAAATCAATATGACGAACAGTAGGAGCATGAGTATCGAAAGCAACAGCAATATGAGTAGGTTTTTCATTTTTAATAACATCGTATAAGCTATTAGCAAAACCGAGAATTGCAGAAGTATTTAATCCCTTTGAGTTGATTCGAGGATTTTTATTTAATGCGAAATAAGCTCTGTAAATAAGAGCCATAGCATC
>CAZDEU010000197.1:0-4324 GCA_964504265.1 uncultured Bacteroidales bacterium | reverse complement strand
GAACCAAATTGATGTTTAGTAATTAAACGACTTTCCAATAATAAATCTATTGTATTATAAAGTGTGGCACGACTCACTCTATATTTATTGTTTTTCATGCGAATATATAAGGACTCTACATCAAAATGCCCATCAGTTGAATATATTTCTTTAAGAATAGTATATCTTTCAGGAGTTTTTCTGTAAGAATTTTTTTCGAGGAACTTAGTAAAAATTTCTTTAACACTGTTATAAACTTCCATAAATTCTTTTTTAATTAATTTTATACTTTTATAAAATGTTGTATTATTAAAATTTAATAAAAAACATAGCAAAAACATTATTGCAATAAAATTAATAAAAATTTTATTTAGTTTTAATAAAAATTAAAAAAAATTATGCAATATTGAGAATAAAAATCTTCAAGTATTATTCAATTCTTATAGCATTTTGAACACCATTTACTTTTTTAATTTTATTAATTAAATTGTTAAGATGTTCGGTATCAAGTATATAGAGCATAATTTTACCTTCAAAAGTACCGTTATTACTTTCAATAACAAAAGATTTAATATTAACATTCAGTTCTTCTGAAATAATTTTAGTAAGTTCATTAATAAGCCCCATTTTATCAATACCCGAAATTTTAATACCCGACAAAAAAGAAATTGATTCAGGGTTATTCCATCTTGCTTTCACAATTCTGTCGCCATATTTTGCCATCAAATTAATAGCTTCGTTACAGCCAGTACGATGTACTAAAATATTATTATTGTCGGGGCTAAGCATAGCAATTACTTCGTCACCTGGTATAGGATAGCAACAGCCAAGAAAAGAATATTTATTAAGATTAGCATTTTCAGGAATATCAATTTTAAGTTTTTTAGAACGAAGTTTAATTTGTTCAATAATATTGTGAGGAAGGTTTCTTTCAACCGTTTCTTTATTTTTAATAAACTGCCTGCTCAATCTTTTAAATAAACCAGGTTTATCACTTTCCTGCCAACAAGCTTTAACATCTTTTATGCTAAGTTTTCCAGTTCCAAATTGATAATACAGTTCTCTGCTATTAGGTAAATTGTAAAAAATGCGTAATTTGTCTATATTAGCGAGCGAATTATCTATTTTATTTTGTTTTAAAAAACCTTCGAGCAAAATTTTTCCTTCATCAGCAATTTTTCTTTTCTGGTCTTTAATAGCGTCTTTAATTTGCATTTTAGCTCTTGCAGTAACAGCATAATCTATCCATTCTTCTTTTGGTGTTTGCCTTGCCGATGTAATAATTTCAATCTGGTCGCCGCTCGATAATTTATAATCAAGAGGAGCTAATTTATAATTTACCTTAGCACCAATACAAGTATTTCCAATATGCGAATGTATAGCATAAGCAAAATCAATAACAGTAGCTCCGAGTGGGAGTTTGCGACTATCGCCCTTAGGAGTAAAAACAAAAATTTCGTCTGCGAAAAGATTTGCCTTAAAGTCTTCAACAAAATCAAGTGCATTAGAGTCGGGGCTTTTCAACAAATCTTTAATTCTGTTAAGCCAATTATCAAGAGCACCTTCGGAAGAGCTAAAACTACCTTTATACTTCCAGTGAGCGGCATATCCTTTTTCAGCAATTTCGTCCATGCGTCGTGAGCGTATCTGAACTTCAACCCATTTGCCTGCATTGCTCATAACAGTAGTATGTAAAGCCTCGTATCCGTTAGCCTTAGGATTTGATATCCAGTCGCGTATTCTGTCGGGTTTAGGATTATATAAACTGGTAACTATTCCATAAACCCTCATACAATCTTCTTTCTCGGTTTCTATCGGAGAGTCAACAATAATACGAACAGCAAACAAATCATATACTTCATCAAAAGGAATTTCTTTCACATACATTTTATTCCAAATAGAAGCAATAGATTTGGTACGGCTAACGATAACGTGAGGTATATTTCTTTCGGCGAGAGCCTTTTTAATAGGAAAAGTAAACTTATTAATAAAACGCCGCCTTTCAGGTTCCGATTCCTCTAATTTTTCGGTTATAGTTCTGTAAATTTCAGGTTCTGTATACTTTAATGATAAATCTTCAAGTTCAGTTTTAATAGTATACAAACCAAGTCTGTGTGCTAAAGGAGCAAAAAGATATGAAGTTTCGGAAGCTATTTTCAATTGTTTCTCAGGGGGCATAGAATCTAATGTACGCATATTATGCAAACGGTCAGCGAGCTTAATAAGAATAACTCTAACATCGTCAGAAAGAGTAAGCAACATCTTTCTGAAATTTTCTGCCTGTTGCGATTTCCCTGGTTGTTCAAAAATTCCAGAAATTTTTGTCAAACCGTCGATAATAGATGCAACTTTTTCTCCGAACATATCATTTATATCGTTCAGAGTATAATCAGTATCTTCCACAACGTCGTGCAGCAATGCACAAACTACTGAAGTAGTACCAAGACCAATTTCGCCGGCTGCAATTTTAGCTACTGAAATTGGGTGATAAATATAAGGCTCTCCGCTTTTTCTTCTCATATCTTTATGAGCTTCCAAAGCGAGGTTAAAAGCCTTACGAATAAGTTGCTTATCCTTTGCAGAAGTATTTGGTTTACAAACCTTCAGAATATTTCTGTATTGTTTTAGAATCTCCTGCTTTTCTATTTCAGGATCAGCGACATTCATATGTTTTTCAACTTAATTTTTAAAAATATGTTAATTAATTAAATATTTATTTTTTAAATTTATTAGTTAAAAAGAGGGAAATCACTCATAAGTTGATTAACTTTTTCTTTAACATTCAAAATAACATTATTATTATCAATATTACTTATAACTTCGTCAATTAGTTCAACAATAATTGGCATGTGAATTTCTGTAAGCCCTCTAGTTGTAACAGCAGGTGTACCAACTCTTAAACCTGAGGTTGTAAAAGGAGTACGGCTATCGAAAGGTACCATATTTTTATTAACAGTAATATCAGCTTTAACAAGAGTATTTTCAACAAGTTTGCCTGTTATATCAGGGAATTTGCTGCGTAGGTCAATAAGCATTAAATGGTTATCGGTGCCACCCGAAATTACGTTATAACCTTTATCAATAAATGTTTTTGCCATTACATTGGCATTTTTTATTACTTGATTGCAATAATTTAAGTATTTATCGGACAAAGCTTCAGCAAAAGCAACTGCTTTAGCAGCAATTACGTGTTCTAATGGTCCGCCTTGTATGCCAGGAAATACAGCCGAATTAATCATAGTCGACATCATTTTAACTTCACCTTTGGGCGTAGTAATTCCCCATGGGTTAACAAAATCTTTACCCATAAGAATCATACCGCCTCTGGGACCTCTTAATGTTTTATGTGTAGTAGTAGTAACAATGTGGCAATGTTCTAAGGCATTATTTAGTAAGCTCTTAGCTATTAAACCTGCAGGGTGAGCTATGTCGGCAAATAAAATTGCACCTACTTCGTCAGCAAGTTTACGCATACGCACATAATCCCAGTCTCTTGAATAAGCTGATGCACCTGCAATAATCATTTTAGGTTTATGTTCGCGGGCAATTTTTTCCATTTGTTCGTAATCAACGGTACCAGTTTCTTGACCAACTCCATAAGAAATAGCGTTATATAAAATACCTGATGAATTAACAGGCGAACCATGCGAAAGATGCCCGCCATGCGAAAGATTAAGTCCTAAAAAGGTATCGCCTGGTTTCAGACAAGTAAGAAAAACTGCCATGTTTGCCTGTGCTCCTGAATGTGGTTGTACATTGGCATATTCAGCACCAAACAGTTGTTTAGCTCTATCAATAGCTAATTGCTCAGTCTGGTCAACTATTTCGCAACCGCCGTAGTATCTTTTGCCTGGATAACCTTCAGCATATTTATTAGTTAAACACGAACCCATAGCTGCCATGACCTGCTCGCTAACAAAATTTTCGGAAGCTATTAGCTCTAACCCATGTAATTGGCGTTTGTATTCGCTTTCAATTAAATTAAAAATTTGTGTGTCTTTGTTCATAAGAATTTATTTTATAATTGTTAATAAAAAATAATCATTTTGATTTTGATAAAATAGATTTCCCAAAATTAGTATTTATTTTCTGAATTATGTAAAGGTAAAGAAAAAAATGCGACGATGACGAAGTCAATCGACGCAAATGTTACAAACACTCTGTTATTTGAGGGCGTTGAGCCCTCAAATAAAAAAGGGAAAAAATGCTCAAAATCTGAATGTAATCTCTGCAATTATAACAAAAAAATGATTGAAAATTATAAAAAAACAGTCAACCTATTTCAGGCATTGACAACGGATTTTAGCGGATTTTTTCAGTGAGAAGTGGATTTAAGATTTACGAT
>CAZDEU010000196.1:0-4358 GCA_964504265.1 uncultured Bacteroidales bacterium | reverse complement strand
GTTTAAAGCATTTACAATAACTTTAACGTGAATGGCATAATGTGAAGGCGAAACAAAGCCAAGCGCATGACAACCAGAATCTAAAAATGGAATAATAAGGTTTAAAACTTCATTTAAAGAGTATTTTTTTTCAAAAGTATCACAACTATTTCGACTAATTTGATAATTTTGGCAATAAATACATTGCAAATTGCATTTAGTAAAAAAAACGTTACAAATACCATTTTTACCGCTTACAATTGGTTCTTCGCCGTAATGTTTACAAACTGATGCAATCCCGAATTTTATCCCGCTTTTGCAATAACCTTTATTGTTGGCAAATCTGTTAACATGGCAATTGCGAGGGCAAATAGAACAATTTTCTAATTCTTTTAAGATTGAAATATTTTCTGATATTGTATTATGCATAAATATTGTCTATCAACAAACTCTAATTAATAATTACGGTTCACAGTCAAATTGTTAATCCATTGACTGGCAATAGTGTTTTGTGGGTTTAATTTAAGTGCTTTGTTAAAATCCTGAACCGCACCGTTATAGTCGCCCATTTCAACTTTGTTTATACCGCGGTTAACATAGAGTTGGTCGAAGTGAGGGTTTAAGGAAATAGCTTTATTGTAATCAAGTAAAGCACCTTGCTTATCGTTTAAGGCACTTTTAGCATTGGCTCTGTTATTATAGGCTTCAACAAAAAACGGGTCGAGTTCAATAGCTTTGTTAATATCGGCTAAAGCAGCGTAATAGTCGCCTTGTAACCCTTTAATTTTAGCTCTGCTGTTCCATGCTACTGGCAGGTCGGGTATTTTTTTTATAGCAAAATTAAGGTCTTTTAAAGCTCCTTCCATATCGTTAATCGCTAATTTTGAATTTCCACGATTTACATAAACAGCATAATATTCAGGGTCAATTTCAAGAGCTTTGTCGAAATCTTTAATAGCTTCGTTATGTTTATTAAAAGCAGCCTTGGCAGTAGCTGAATTATAATAAGCTTTAACTTTTGTTTCAGGAATTGCTGCATATTTAATAGCATTTTTAAAATCTTCGATGGCAATAATAAGGTGCTGCTTACGCTTTGGAAAATTGCTGTTATAAACATATTCTGATAAATAATTATAATTATACCAGCCCTTATTAATGTACGCAATAGAACATTCAGGATATTTTTTTAGAACGTCAGTAAATAAAATCTCATCATTTTCCCATTTAAGAGTTCGCTTGTATGATATAATTGAAAAAGCAAAAGCAAATATTAAAGTAATAATAATAAAAACCTTGTTTATGCTTTTAAAAGTATTTTTAAGCGATATATTATGAAAATGTTCAATTAATTTACCAAGCATAAAAAAAAGACCAATATATGGCACGTAAGTATAGCGTTCAGCCATCATTGCATTACCAACGGGAATAATTTGTAATACAAGAATAATAGAAATAATAAAAAAACTAATACCAAATATTACATTTTTGCTAAATTTACGTGAATACCATATAATTAAAATTATTGATGGTATTATTAATAAGAAAAAATAATAATACGATGGTATGCTTTCTAAGTCGGAAGGGTAGGGGTAAATTGCAGTTAATCCGTAAGGCACAACAGCTTTTATTATATATATAACAAATGAATATGAAATTATTGCAAGACGTTCTAACAATGAAAAATTATACTGATAAGCATCAATAGTTGTTTTTTGTGATTGTATAGCTAATATTCCAAATAAAATAGAAATCAATATGAAAGGAATTTTTTCAAATATTACTCTTTTGTTAAGTAGGTTTCTGTCTTTATAATAATCTAATAACAAAAGAATAAGTGGCAACACTACAGCCGCTGATTTACTAAAACAAGATAACAGAAAGAAAATTCCTGTAAAATACAAATATTTTAATTTTAAATTTTTTACATATAAATTATATTGAATAATAGCTAAAAGAAAGAAAAATGTATATAAAACGTCTTTTCGTTCCGAAATCCATGCAACCGACTCAACATGCATAGGATGAACTGCAAAGAAAACAGATGTAATGAGAGCGGGGTAAATACTTTTGGGAGAAATTTGTTTTATGAAAACAAAAACAAGTATCGAATTTATTATGTGTAACAATATATTATTAAAATGAAATAATGTAGCTTTTTCGCCGGTTACAAGAAATTCAACAGCATAAAAAATCATAGTAAGGGGATGATAATTTGATGCGTGAAACCCAGTTAAAAGAAGTTTAAAATTGTCCCAAGTAAAATTTCTAACATATTGATTTCTTGTAATGTATAAATGGTCATCCCAAGTAAAGAGAAAATCAAAAGATAATGTTTTGTTATATATTAAAAATATAATAATAGCAATAAATAAAGAAAAAATCCATAATGTTTTTTTGTTTTTTTCTTTATTATTGAGTTGTTTGGCTTTGTGCTTAGACATATATTAAAATATTTAATTACTCCTTATATATACTTCGTATTCATATATCAAGGTTTTTTTCTCGTTGTTTTTAATTAATAATTCCCATTCAGCTTTAGTATGTGCATTTAAATCGGAGTATTTTCCCGATTTAGTTATTTTGCCATTGTCGCTTACTTTAATAATTTTTGCAGTAAGCGATTTATTAACATTTAATTTAATGTTTTTGGGTTGTAAGTTTTCAATTTCAATTTCACCTTTAATTTGTACAAGACGATAAATTATTTTCCCGATTTTTTTAGCATTTTCGGTAATATTTATTTCTTCTTCTGTGTTTTTAACAACAATGTCGCCTGCTTCTGACAATTGTACAGAAACTGTTCCCCCAAGTGGTGTGTATTTTAAACGGTCTTGTGCAATTGGCTGGTTCTTGTCATTTACAACAAAAACAGGAGCTGTAGTAAAAGGATTTGAAGTAGAATTGGATAATTTTATGCTGTGAAAAACATCGTATCTTTTGTCGGGGTCGTTATTAGTATATCTGTTATAATAATAATTTGAAATATCGTCGATGTTAACTTCATAAACATCGTCGTAATTAATTTTCGATGCAAATACATTAAATGTAGTTTTGGTGTTTTCGGGTAGCGAAACTATACCAATATTATACATATATAAATCATTAGTTTTTTCGCCTTCGGTAAAGTATTCTGATTTTGTTTCGTCTGCAGTATTATCGTTACTACGGCTTTCTTGTGTATAATAAGCGTTGCTAAGTGCATAAGATTGAACAGGCATAAAATCATTTTTTGAGCTTGTGCTATAAGATGAAGTAATATTTGAAAAATATTTATAAGCTACAGGATCTAAAGTTTTGCCGAAGAAAAACTGTGGATTGCCGACAGTAAGTGTTAACTCGGCATTCTGAATGTTTTCTGAAAAATTTTCTACAACTGCTTTCATTTCGAGCATTAATTCCTTATCGTTAATAAGTTTAATATTGTACATAGGTATCCACTGAATACCTTGTTGCATATAATACATTTTTAGTTTAGTATTTGAAGAGGATTTTGAAAATTCAACTAAGGCAACATTCATAACTGAGTCTTCAGAAAATTTATCAGTTACATTTTCGTCAATTGTTAATTCTATAATGTTGTTGGCATGCAAGAAAACTGATTTATTGTCGTTGGTTTTAATTTTAACCAAATCAGAAGATTTAATAAAATCAGTTAAAGTGCCAGAAATTTCGCGAAAGCTTTTATCATCAATTTTATATGCTATTTTTATTTTTTTGTTTTTGTTTGCTTGAAGTAAATCGGTAAAATTTTTGGCAGTTTTGTTAGTTTTTAATGTGTCGCTTTTAAAAACAATATTCGATATTACGGCATCATTGCTCGACGAAATCCAAAAAGTTCCAAGCAAAGGCTGATTTTTAAAACTTATAATTGCTTTTTTATTATTTATTTGAGGCGTACCTTCTTTAAGAATAAAATAAGTACCATTTTTAAATACGTTAATTTGTTTTGCTTTAAAAACTTCTTGGCTAAATGCAGAAAAAAAAGTGATTAAGCTGATTATTGTGAATACTAATATGTGCTTCATAAAATGAAATTTTTAAGATAATTACACAAAAATAGTATTTTAACAGAATATGATTTGTTTTTTATAATTTATTTTAACAGAAAATATTGAAACAAAATTTCTTTTTTTTATGTTAAAAATTTTCATTGAATATTGCATTGGTTTCAAATATATATTTTTTAATATATTATTGATTATAATACACATATTTATTAGCTTTAACACTGAAATTATTTTTTAATTTATATCATTTAATAAAATACAAAGTATTTATAACCCAATTGATAATATTTTTATTAGATAAAATTAAATTGTAAATTAAATCGTCAATCGTAAATTGTTTTCAGCTCCGTAGGAGCGACCTTATGGTAGTTT
>CAZDEU010000195.1:0-4375 GCA_964504265.1 uncultured Bacteroidales bacterium | reverse complement strand
AGAGTATAATTTTCTTGTGTTTCCTCGGATAAATTTATTAAAAACTCTGACCTTTGATTATTGAAAATAGCATAATTAATAACTTCCAATTTATATCTTTTTTCATTATCATCTGACTCAGGTAGTTCCTCAGCTACATCTAAAAGAGGAAAATCAATATCATATTGCAGTGTATCCTTATCAAGATCATAATAAGCTCTTGCCATATTTATCTTGGCTTCATCAAGACTTAAATCTAAATTAGGGGCATTTCTGACCATAACATTTTGAGTTAGCTCCTCTTGACCACTTACATCCTTTACTTTTCCATTAAATACTATTCTATATTCACCATATGGTAAATTATATGGTAAATCTCCTTCACCTGGTTCGTAATCTTCATCATCTGGAATTTTAGCAAATAGATACAATAATGGATGCCCATTAGTCAAAGCTGAATCTTCATAATTTGGTTTAAAGGCATTAACATCCATTCCCAAATCATCAACATTACCGGGAATAATGAAATCAAAGACTTTGGTATCATCACTGTATAACGAAAACATGTTGCTACTTAAATCAGTTAAAATTTGCCCTTTACTATTATAGAAGAATACTTCCCTATCAAATTCAATATAAATATGCAAGAAAAATTCTGTTTTATGTGTTACATTATTTAAATATCCATCAACTGCCAGCCATGAATATCTAGGTTTAGGAGCCTCTATTTCTTCCTCATCTTGGATATCATAATATTGCTCCACAAAATAGCGTTTTACTTCTAAACTTTTAGGAAAATCATCTAAATCTACCGGTATCAGGATATTTTTAGAAATTTCATAAAGTGTTATTTGATCACTTGCATCTTTCATAACATAATATATATCCGTTGATTCATATGTTCTAGCTGCTAAGATAACTTCCTGAGGTTTTATTACTCTAGACAGCGGGAAAACATACTTACCGACAATGATATCGCCATTATTAAAAGTGTTTAGAGAAAATTCAACAGCTTTCACTTTGATATTTGAAACAAACACGACAGCTACTAATAAAATGATATAACCTAATATTTTATATTTTATTTTCATTTTTTATTTTCCTTTCTATCTACTTAAAGTTATTGTTGAACCGCCGGTTAAAGTAATTATGTAATTGGAATAACTATCAATGACGGTTTTAGATCCGACAGCACCACCTTGAGATGAATTATATTCAGCGATTACGGCACCATTATCGGCGGCTTTAACATTGACAAAGGATATTTGACTACCATTGGCTTTTAATTTAATAACAGATTGTGGAACAATTCCTCCTAAATCTGTCACGGTAATACTATAAGTTGGTGCTTTTACCTGCCACAATGCTACTAGAGTGATATTTGCTGTTACAGGGGTATTAAAATTATAATTACTTCCACTTAATTGCCATGCTACAAATGTATAACCACTTCTAGTTGGATTAGTAGGTTTGGTTGCTTTTGAATTCTTATTTATCGTTTGGGATGATGGCGTTGTTCCACCATTTCCATTAAATGTTACAGTATATTTAGTCACTGCTGGTGAAGTATCAGAACCTCCAGTGTTATTGTTGTTATTATTATTGTTATTATTGTTGTTTGTAATGACATTCCATTTTGCATTAACGGTTATATCACTGGTTATTTCGGTATTAAAATCAAAATCCCAACCGGCAAAAGTATAACCACTTTTGGTTGGATCGGCTGGTTTTATAGATTTTTTACCACTTTCAACTATTTGATTACTAACTGAACTTCCTCCATTTGTATTAAATGTTACAGTGTATTTATCTGTTTCAGTTGGTATTTCATTAACAATCTTTTCCCATATTGCTTCTATTATAATATTTTTCGTAACTTTCGAATTAAAATCATATGCTTCTCCATTGCTATACCATCCTAAAAATTTATACCCTTTTTTAACTGGGTCAGCTGGTTTTAAAATTTTACCATTCTTTTCTATTTTAAGGCTAGTCATAACTGTTCCTCCATTTGTATTATAGCGAACAGTATGTCTCCTATCGCAACCTACAATAAAAAAAGAAAAAATAACTAATGATATAATAAAAATAATTCTTTTTTCTTTCACTTTTTAGAATCCTCCTAGTTTATATATTATAACCCATTAACTAATTTGTCAATAAATGATGATTTTTGTTGTTTAATAAATACAATATTAGTGTAAATTAATTTCTTAATTACGATACCAAACAATTATATAAATAATATTTTTATTTCAGCTTCTTTATTGATGCCTGTTGATATTGAGTAATATTCCCATAGATACCATGCTTATCAATAAACTCGAACCTCCATAACTTAAAAAAGGAAGAGTGACGCCCGTAACAGGAATTAGTCCAATAACTACCATTAAATTTAAAATTGTTTGAATTATGATCTGAAAAATTAAACCAAAAGAAAGATACTTAGAAAAATGATCTTTGCTATTTAAAGCAATTTTAATACCACGATACAAGATAAAAGCAAATAATCCAGTAACAATAATTACACCTAGGACACCAAACTCCTCACTGATAATTGAAAAGATAAAATCTGTCTGAGGTTCTGGCAAATAAAAATGTTTTTGACGAGAATTTAAAAAACCCATTCCTAGTAACCCACCTGGTCCAATGGCATAAAGAGACTGAATAATTTGAAAACCAGTTCCTAAAGGATCTTTCCAGGGATTTAAGAAAGAAATAATACGATCCATTCTATAAGGTGCAGCTATAACTAAACCAATAATTCCAATTACACCAATTAAGCCTAATCCTAAAAAGAATTTTAAATTAACGCCAGCAATAAAAAGAATAACCAAAATACTGACAACGATAATCATCCCCGTTCCAAAATCAGGTTGAAGCATAATCAGTCCAAAAATCAAAAATAAAATTACTAAAATTGGAATGGTACCCTTTCTAATATCTTTAATAAATTTATTGCTTTTGGACAAGTACTTGCTGGTAAAGATAATCATCCCAATTTTGGCAAATTCACTCGGTTGAATTCCAAAGGAACCGATACCAAACCAACTCCTGCTCCCATTTCTTATTGAACCAATTCCAGGAATTAGGACAAGTCCTAAAAGCAAAAGACAAATACCTAAGATAATATTTGCCTTTTCATAATATAATTTATAATCTATTTTTGTTATGATATACATTAGTGCAATACCTATAATGATGAATAATGATTGCTGTTTAACATATTTAAATGGGTCATTAAACTTATATTCTGCCCATATGTATGATGATGAATAAATCATTATTAATCCAAAGATAATTAAAATTATTACGGCGATAAAAAGATAGATATCAAATCTTTTTTTCATTAAATCACCCATTTATTTATTTTATAGCCATACTCCAAAGAATATTCCTGCCATCGCTAGGATTAAACCAATTGACCAAAATAATCTTACTATTTCAACTTCTTCCCATCCCAACTTTTCAAAATGATGATGAATTGGAGTCATTAAGAATAATTTTTTATGTAAGACTTTAACCCAAAAGATTTGTAAAATCACAGAAATTGTCTCTAAACCAAAGACTCCAGCTACAATTAAGAGCGTCAATTCGCGGTGGGTAATAATAGCTGTACAAGCCATGACTCCGCCTAAAGCTAGCGAACCAGTATCTCCCATAAAAACTTTAGCTGGATGACCATTATAAGTAAGAAATCCAAACAAGGCTCCGGTTAATATAAAGGTGAAAATACCCATGTCTTCAAAACCAGAAACAACCGAAATAAGAGCAAAGGCAATAAAGGCAATAGCCGAAAGTCCACCAGCTAAACCATCTAATCCATCCGTAATATTAACAGCATTGGAAGCTCCAACCAAAATAAATAAAATGAATACCCCGTAGAACCAACCCATTTCAATGTTAATATTGAGCGTCGAAATAATTAAAGATGTTTGACCACCATTTTGCAAATAAATATAAAAGAAAAGTAGTGCTAAAATCAACTGCGAAAATAATTTCTGGGAAACAGTCAAGCCATCATTTTTTCCTCTTTTAATACTTAGGTAATCATCAATAAAACCAATGATTGAATAACCAACAAATACTAAAATGACGATTCCTAAATCAGGAGTCATTTTAATTTTATCAGTTAGAAGCAGGATAACTATTGTGATTAGGGTCGAAAGAATAAAGATGAGTCCCCCCATTGTTGGTGTTCCCTCTTTTTTTAAGTGACTTTCACCAACATAAATACTTATTCTTTGACCAATTCTTAATTTTTTTAATAAAGGTATTAAAATTAATCCTAACACGACAGCAATTATAAATCCGACCATTAAAGCCAGTACTGATTTTGTCATTAAATACATGATATCAACTCCTGTTTGATTAAATTATACTATATTTTACTACC
>CAZDEU010000194.1:0-4408 GCA_964504265.1 uncultured Bacteroidales bacterium | reverse complement strand
AATACCTTATTTCGTTGGTAAAACCGTTGGTATTAAATTTTGCTAAAAAAATGCCAACGGTTTGTATTGTCAATGCCTTTAATAAGTTCCTCTTTCTAAACTTTAAAATAACAATTAATATCAATGTTACTGCTTTTAGCCCCATTTATTATTATAAAAGACCCAAATACCACCCTCGAACCTTCGGCTTTGTTTCAATTTGAAGCAAAAATGCTGTTAATTGAGTCATTGTTCCCTCTCAAAGAGTGATCGTTGCTGCTTTAAGAGACAAAAAAATGATTCTTTTACATCCAATGACCACGCTCTGAGGCTCGACTTTGCCTCATTTAGAGGGAAATTTCCCTAAATTTTGCTCGAGTCCGAACCTCAGAGCGGCAATTTTGAATGTTTGAGCGGCAATTTTGAATGAAAAAGAAGGAAATTTGTTACAAAAAGCGGCAATTTTGATTCATTTTGCAAGAAACTCCAATGAAAATTGCTTGAGTCCGAACCTCAGAGCGGCGATTTTGCCTCTTCGAGAGGGAGCATTCCCTGAAAAAGCTTCGACGCCTAACCTCAGAGCGTGAACATTGACTCTTTAAGCGTGAACTTTGCCTGTTTGAGAGGACAATTTTGGAGTTTACACACTTTTCGGGATAGTGTCTTAATTTTGCATAAAACACATAACAAAAAATATTATTTTTGCATAAAAAAATATGCAGCAAAATAAATATATAGTATTGGGAGGTGGTTGTTTTTGGTGTACGCAGGCAATTTTTAAAAAATTAAATGGCGTAAGCAAAGTAGATTGTGGATATGCAGGCGGTGAAACTAAAAATCCAACTTACGAGCAAGTATGTACGGGCGATACAATGCATGCAGAAGTGGCAAAGATTTTTTATGATTCAAGCATTATTTCTTTAGAAGAAATATTAGAAATACATTTTAATACTCACGACCCAACTTCAGTTAATAGGCAGGGTTTGGATATTGGTACTCAATACCGTTCAATTATTTTTTATAATGATGACAATGAAAAAAAAATTATAAACGCTTGTATTGAAAATGCTCAAAAAAAATTTAGTTTAAAAATTGTTACAGAAGTGCAAAAGTTAGAAGTTTTTTACGAAGCCGAAGGTTATCATCAGGATTATTACACTAATAACAAACATAAACCTTATTGCAATATGGTAATATCAACAAAAATTCAAAAATTTGAAAAAAAATATGCTCGCAAATTGAAATTTTAGATAATATTTACAATAAAATATTTAATATTGCGATATTATTGTTAATTTAAATTAAATTACAATGAAGAAAACAGTTTTAACTTTAGTAATTGCGTTTGCAAGTTTTTTAGTTTTTTCACAAAATCCTTTAGCAAGAGGTGGAATTCAGCTCAACGCTGGTGTAGGTCTGTCAAGTTGGGGTATTCCTCTTTACTTTGGTGCAGATTATGGTCTTACTGATGATATAACCATTGGAGGCGAAACATCTTTCAGGACATATAGCGAAAATTTCATTATTAAATATCATCATACTGTTATTGGAGTTTCAGGCAACGCTAATTATCATTTTAATAATTTACTTGGTATTAGTAGCGAATGGGATACTTATGCAGGTGCCAATGTAGGTTTTTATTTCTGGAACTCTCCTAACAATTATCCTGGTGATTATGCGTCTGGGTTAGGATTAGGTTTACAAGTAGGTGGTCGTTATTATTTTACTGAAAATTTCGGATTAAATTTAGAATTTGGCGGAGGTAATGCTTTTTCGGGAGGTAAATTCGGTATTAGCTATAAATTGTAAAAAATTTTACACGTAACACTTTGCAATTGTATCATTATGAGTAATTTAGAAAGAATAAAACAAGTTTTTAAAGAATCCATTGATTTAAAAACTGAAATTTTAAATGATATAAATTTTTTAAATAATATATCAACAATATCTGATTTAATTACTGAAACTTTTAAAACAGGCAATAAAGTTATGTTTTGTGGCAATGGAGGCAGTGCTGCTGACGCTCAACACTTAGCTGCTGAATTTTCAGGTCGGTTTTATTTTGACCGCCCTCCATTGCCCGCCGAAGCCCTGCACGTCAATACTTCTTTTCTTACAGCAGTTGCTAATGATTATTCTTACGAAGAAGTTTATTCGAGAATGGTTAAAGCTACGGGAAAAAAAGGAGATGTAATTATTGGCATATCTACTTCGGGCAATTCTCCTAACATTGTTAATGCTTTAAACACTGCTAAAGATTTAGGAATGATTACTATTGGATTTACAGGTAAAAGTGGTGGCAAAATGAAAGATATATGCGATTACATTATATCAATACCTTCTGGAGACACACCTAGAATTCAGGAAATACATATATTAGTTGGTCATATAATATGCGAGCTAACAGAATCAGCATTATTCAGACAATAAAACGATATGGAAAAAACTGATGAAGCCATAATATTAGCGGGTGGTTTGGGCACAAGATTGAGCCATTTGTTGCCCGATTTGCCCAAATGTATGGCGCCAGTTAATAATAAACCATTTTTAGAATATATTCTTAATTATTTATCAAATCAACATATAAAAAAAGTTATTCTGTCGGTTGGTTATCGTTACGAACCAATTTTAAAATATTTCGGAAATTCATATAAAAATTTATCATTAATATATGCTGTTGAACTGGAACCTTTAGGAACAGGGGGGGCGGTATCATTTGCCTGCAAATATACACAAAATCAGAATGTGTTTATAATAAATGGCGATACATTATTTCCTGCCGATTTATCTAAACTTAAGACTTTGCATTATGATAATAAAGCTGATATAAGTATAATTGTAAGACATCTTGACGATACTTCACGTTTTGGAACTGTTATTATAGATAAAAACAACAGAATTACCGGTTTTAGAGAAAAGCAAATAGATATTAAAAAAGGTTATATAAATGGCGGTATTTATATGATTAATAAAAATATATTACATACTAATAACTTAACTAATAAATTTTCGTTCGAGAAAGATTTATTAGAAAAATTATTTTCTCAGAATAATTTTTATGCTTTAATATCAGAAGCATATTTTATTGACATTGGTGTTCCAGAAGATTATAGAAAAGCAGAAAAAGAATTAACTGATTTATTTTCCAATGAATATTGATTTATATTTAATATAATTACATATTTTTTTAATTTTATAATTTAATTTTCAATTATTGAGAAATAACTTATGCTATGAAAAAAATTAATAAAACTATATTGTTTCTGCTACTTACTTTTTTTATATGTTATTCAATGGTAGGTATTTATATTTTAGTTGCAGGCAAACCAGATAAATTTGCATTAACATTAATGTCGCTAATATATATGTTTATTCCAATGTTGGTAGCAATAATTATTGAAAAATTAATTTATAAACACAACATTGTTGGACGACTAAATATTTCATTTAAAATAAATAAGTGGTTTGTAGTAGCTTGGCTCATAATGCCAGTAATTGGTTTTTTAACACTTGGAATAAGCCTTTTATTACCAGAAGTTTCATACTCTCCTGAAATGGCGGGCATAATGGAAAGATTCAAAGATTCTTTCACACCCGAACAAATTGAAGAAATGAATAAGCAAACAGAAATTTTGCCCATTCACCCAGTATGGTTAGCATTGTTTTCGGGTATGTTTGCAGGTTTAACTGTAAATGCTATTGCAGCATTTGGTGAAGAATTAGGCTGGCGTGGGTTTTTGCTAAGACAATTGAGCAATAAAAGTTTTTGGAGTGCTTCATTAATTATTGGTTTTATTTGGGGTGTATGGCATGCACCACTAATCTTACTTGGACATAATTATCCACAACACCCAGAATGGGGCGTATTACTTATGATAATTTTTTGCATGGTTTTAAGTCCTTTGTTTACTTATATTACAATTAAAGCTAAATCGGTTATAGCTGCTGCAATTATGCACGGCACGTTAAACGGCACGGCTGGTATTTCATTAATGCTGATTTATGGTGGCAACGATATTACAGTTGGAACTACAGGTTTAACAGGTTTTATTGCTATACTTTTAATTGTAATCTTATTCTATTTTTATGATATTTTTATTTCTAAAGACAGAATAATGATTGGGAAAGGAAAAATTAAAGAACACTTATTTCTTGACTTTAACCCAAGTTTTTTATAGCCATGTTTTTATAAAATTTAACTTGTTTATTATCAGTTAATTGAAAGATTTTTTTACAAATTAAATAACGATAAAATTATGTTAATTATGTTTAACGGATTTTTTATTCACCACAAAGCAGTTAAAATTTAAAAGTTGAATGTTAAACGTAATAAACATTTTGTTAGTCTATAAAAATTGTAATTCGTAAATCTACAATCGTAAATTGTTTTAACACAGAGTTCCACAGAGGTTTCACAGAGCTACACAGA
>CAZDEU010000193.1:0-4525 GCA_964504265.1 uncultured Bacteroidales bacterium | reverse complement strand
GCAAGTAAAAGCGATGCTGTTACTCCTACTCCGATAGGGTCGGCAAATTGTATTGCATCACCTCCTGCTAACATTAAAAATTTACCATGACCATGAGTTAGCATAAAAACACCAACAACCACTCGCAAAAACAACAGTGTAAACGATATGTTATTAGTATAATTTCCAGTTTTTAAAATCTTTTTTATTAATGTCTTCTTGATAAATGATTTAAATTATTAACAGCAATTAACAAAATAATTAATAATTAATTATTTTTGCTGTTTATATTAATTAAAAATAAATAAACAATATGAAGTTTACTAAATCCTTAAAACTTAGTTTAATTGTTATACTTGCGTTATTATTCAATACAATAATAATAGAAAAAGTTTCAGCCCAAAATAAAATTTCTGTTGAGCAAATTTTTGGTTCTGTCGATTTTTATCCATATACTATCGATAATGTTTACCACCTTAACGATGGTGAGCATTACCTTGTTTTAGAAAATGGTTTTATAAATGAGTATTCCTATAAAAACGGTAAAAAAGAACGTAGTGTTTTAAGTTCGGTTGATATTAAAATTGATAAAGATGGTAATAACCCTCTAATTGACGAATTTTGGCTGAGCAATGATGAAAAGAAAATTCTTTGTTCTTATGATACCGAACAGATTTACAGAAGGAGTAGTGCTTCAAAATATTTTGTTTGGGACATTGGAAATGCCAAAACTTATGTATTAGCAAACGAAGGCAAACAAAGGCTTGCCGAATTTTCGCCCGACGGAAATAAAATCGCTTTTGTAGCTAACAATAATTTATATTACAAAGATTTAACAAACAATAATATTATACAAATTACATCTGACGGCGAATTTAATAAAATTATATATGGTGCTACCGACTGGGTTTATGAAGAAGAATTTGAATTCAGCAAAGGTTTTTTCTGGTCGCCAGACGGGAACTCTATTGCATATTATCGCTTCGACGAAAGCAAGGTTAAAGAATATACAATGGAATTATATGGCGACTTATACCCCGAATTATATAAATTTAAATATCCAAAAGCAGGCGAAGACAATTCAATTGTTGATATTTTTATTTATAATCTGAATTCTAAAAATAATATAAAAGTAAACACCGGCGAAGAAACTGACCAATACATTCCATGGGTACAATGGACAAAAGACCCCAATAAACTATCGGTTTTAAGAATGAACCGTTTACAAAACCAAATGGAACTTTTAATTGCAGATTCAAAAGATGGGACAACCTATACTGCATATAAAGAAGAAAATAAATATTACATTGATTTAACTGATTTTAATTTATACTTTACTACCGATAACAAAAGCTTTATAATCTCGAACGAAACCGACGGTTATAAACATATATATTTATATAATTTAATTGATGGAACTTTAGCAAATCAAATAACTAAAGGCAAATGGGAAATTGTGAAGATTGAAGGTGTTGATGAAAAAAATTCTGTAATATATTTTTCAGCAGCCTACTCCTCCCCTATTAATCGTGATATATGTTCAATTAAATTTGATGGTAGCAACTTAAATATATTATCAGAGCAAAAAGGTTATAATTCAGCTTATTTTAGCAAAAACTTTAAATATTACTTTCATCAGTGGTCCAATGCTAATCATCCGCCAATATCAAGTATTAAAAATATTAAAGGAAAAACTCAAATTACACTCGAAAGCAATGAAAAATTATATGAAAACATCAAAAATTTCGATTTTCAGCCTAAAGAATTTTTTAGTTTTGACAACGGTGAAGGCATAAACATCAATGCTTGGATGATAAAACCTGCCAATTTTGATGAAAATAAAAAATATCCTGTAATATTTGATATTTATGGAGGTCCTGGTCATCAGTCTGTTTTAAACGAATGGGATTATATGAATGCTTGGCATCAGTTGATGTGTGCAAATGGTTATATAATAGTATCGGTTGATAATAGAGGCACTGGTGGAAGAGGCGAAGAATTTAAAAAATGTACATATTTGCAGCTTGGCAAGTACGAAACTATTGATCAAATGGCTGGTGCTAAATATATTTCAAATCTAAAATATGTTGATGAATCGAGAATTGGTATATGGGGATGGAGTTTTGGAGGTTATTTAACATTATTGTGCATGACAAAAGGAGCTGATTTGTTTAGTACAGGTATTGCAGTTGCTCCCGTTACTAATTGGAGGTATTATGATAATATTTATACAGAACGTTTTATGAGAACCCCTTCTGAAAATGCAGAAGGCTATGATAGTAATTCACCTATTAATTATGTAAAAAAATTAAAAGGCAAACTGCTTGTAGTACACGGCACAGCCGACGACAACGTACATATGCAAAACACAATGGAACTTATTAACAAATTAGTTAATTCAAATAAACAATTTGAAATGCAGTTGTATCCTAATAAAAATCATGGTATTTATGGAGGTTATACTAGAATACATTTGTTTAATAGAATTACTAATTTTTTAAAAAATAATTTATAAATAAATATTTGTTATTTAAAATATTTTTTATACTTTTGCAAACTCAAATTTAGGAAACATTATTTTTTATAAAAAGGACGGAATAACATGATAATTGTACCTGTAAAAGAAGGTGAAAGCATTGATAGGGCTTTAAAAAAACTTAAAAGAAAGTTTGAAAAAACCGGTGTAGTTAAAGAATTACGCGAACGTCAGAAATTTACAAAGCCTTCTATTAAAAAGCGTATGGAAGTTAATCGCGCTATTTATATCCAAAAAATTCAGCAAGAAGAACAAGCATAATTTTTTTTGAATTTACTTTCGAAAAATTTGCTTTTTTATAATTTTTTTATTATCTTTACGTTTACAAGTAAAGTAATAGATAATTACCGTTTAATATTTGCTGGCTTTGATACTGATTGATAAATTTTTACATTATATTACTTCCGAAAAACGGTATTCACAACATACCATTACAGCCTATAGAAAAGATTTACAACAATTTTTAGATTTCTTAACATCTGAATATAATTTTTCTGACCCAGAAAAAGCAAATTTTTATCAGGTCCGCGAATGGATAGTTAGTCTTATCGAAAATAAAAATAAAACATCGTCAGTTAACCGAAAAATTAGTACTCTTAAAACTTTTTTTCGCTTCCTATTAATAGAAGGTATAATTGAAGAAAATCCATTATCAAAATTAATTAGCCCAAAAAATTCCAAACGACTCCCTATTTTTGTTGATAAAACAAGTTTAAATAGTATACTAGACGAAAAAAATTTTTCTGATGATTTTTCAGGTATACGCAATAGGCTAATTATGGAATTATTTTATGCAACTGGCATGCGATTATCGGAATTAATAAATATAAAAGATATAGATATTGACATATATAGCAATACCGTTAAAGTTTTAGGAAAAAGAAATAAAGAAAGAATAATTCCATTTACACATTATATTAATAGCATTATAAAACTATATCTCGAAAAAAGAAATTTAAAAGGTTTGAGCAATAGTGGTTATTTTTTTGTTACCGACAAAGGAGAAAAATTATATCCCAAATTCGTTTATCGTTTAGTTAAAAATTATTTATCACTTGCAACTGGCACGAGCAAAAAAAGCCCTCACGTATTAAGGCATACATTTGCCACACATATACTTGATAATGGTGCTGAGTTAAATGCTATAAAAGAACTACTTGGGCATGCCAACCTTTCGGCAACTCAAATTTATACACATATAACAATAGAGAAATTAAAATCAATTTACAAACAAGCTCATCCAAGAGCATAATTTAAAAGGAGGAATAATCATGAAAGTAAACATCACATCTTTACATTTTAAGGCGGATAAAAAATTAGAAAATTTTATTCAGACCAAAGTTGAAAAACTTAATGGGTTTTACGATGGCATTCTCGGAAGTGAGGTTATTCTTAAACTCGAAAAAAATGAAAAGGAGGCAAATAAAATTGCTGAAATAAGATTAAAAATTGCTGGTAATGACCTTTACGCAAAAAAACAATCAAAAACTTTTGAGCAAGCAACCGACACAGCAGTAGAAGCTTTAAAAAAACAAATAACAAAACATAAAGAAAAAATTAAAGGAATTTAAAATATTTTTTAAAAAAAGTTTTGATATAAAAAAAATAGTTCATACATTTGCAGACCTTTTTGAAAAAGGTCTGCTTTTTTGTTAAAACAGATGCTATTCAAAATGCCGATGTAGCTCAGTTGGCCAGAGCAGCTGATTTGTAATCAGCGGGTCGGGGGTTCGAATCCCTCTATCGGCTCAAGTTCTTTAACAAAATTGGGGAGATACCAGAGCGGTCAAATGGGGCAGACTGTAAATCTGTTGGCTAAGCCTTCGGAGGTTCGAATCCTCCTCTCCCCACTGCTGTTTTGCGGAAGTAGCTCATTTGGTAGAGCGATAGCCTTCCAAGCTATAGGTGGCGGGTTCGAGCCCCGTCTTCCGCTCAATGTGCCGATGTAGCTCAGAGGTAGAGCACTTCCTTGGTAAGGAAGGGGTCACGAGTTCAAATCTCGTCATTGGC
>CAZDEU010000192.1:0-4541 GCA_964504265.1 uncultured Bacteroidales bacterium | reverse complement strand
AAAGCTGTTATTTCTGGTTATTATGTTGATAACCAAATAAATATTTATAATGGATTTGCAGAATTAGATTTAATTTTTAAATTTGGAAATTTTAATAACATATCGAAATTGAAAAATTTATTATCAAGCATTAGTATTTCAGATTTGAATAGAATAATTTCTAATTTGCAAAATACTTTTAATAATAAAATTGATTTACGTATTAAATCAGAATTTAAAGATTTATGAACCAAATATATTAAAACACCAAAGTAGATGGTTAAACCCCGCGACTTAAATATTACGCCTTTGAAAATCAATAAATTAATTATATGAAGGTTCAAGTATTAGTTGACAATCCAAATTCATGGATAATTAAATATGCTGAAAAATTAGTGAATACTCTTAATAGTTTAGAGATAGAAGCAACCTTGCTCTTTAACCATTCTAATGTATCAGAGGGTGATATTTTGTGTCTTTTAAGTTGTGAGAAAAAATTTACTTCTCTCAAATTAAATAAATTTATCTTAGTAGTACATGAAAGTGATTTGCCTCAGGAAAAAGGATGGTTGCCACATACTTGGCAAGTATTAGAAGGTAAAAATAGAATTCCTATTTGTTTGTTCGAAGCCACTGATAAAATTGATGCCGGTAGTATTTATTATAAGGATTATATTGAGCTTAATAGAAATGAATTTGTTGATGAGTTAAAAGAGAAACAGGGTAAAAGAATAATAGAATTTGTAACAGAATTTGTTAATCAATATCCAAATATTAATAATTTTATTAATTTTTTAAGATATAAATTTTTTGATAATACAAATTATAATGATGGTGATTTGGATGTTAATAATAAAAATCATATAAATTTAAGAGAAGTTACAAAAGATGATATAAAACTATTATATATATGGGTTAATGATTTTAATGTAAGGCAAAATGCAATAAATCCAAATAAAATTTTGTGGGAAAATCATAATAAATGGTTTTTTGAAAAACTACATGATGACAATTGTCATATATTTATTGCAGTAATTAATAATGTACCTATTGGGCAAGTTAGATTTGAGTTTAATAATGGATATTATAAAATTGATTATTCAATAGATAAAAAATATAGAGGCAAAGGATTTGGGTATGTAATGTTAAAAAATGCCATTTATAATTTGATTATAAAGAAACATACTGTTTTAAGATTTTATGGAGAAGTAAAATATAACAATATTTCATCATTAAAAGTTTTTAATAAATTAGGGTTTGAATACAAGCAAAATAATGATATTTATGTGTTTGAAAAAGTTTTTCAACCTAATGCTTTTTTTTAAAATGGTGTTAAGTATATTGTTAAAATAATTAAAGATAATAATTAAAAAAATGGATACTTATTTAGTTTGTTCAAATAAAAAATGGAATGAGAATTTGTGTGAGAATCTTAAATCTCAAGTAAAAGGGAACTGGCTTTACATTAATAAAAAATCAGATTTAACATTAAATGAACTTTTAAAAATTAAGCCAAAATATCTTTTTTTCCCTCATTGGTCTTCTATTATTCCAAAAGAAATATACAATAATTTCGAATGCGTAGTTTTTCACATGACAGATTTGCCTTATGGTAGAGGGGGGAGTCCTTTACAAAATTTAATAGCTAGAAGAATAACAGAAACTAAAATTAGTGCTTTAAAAGTAAACGAAGGCATAGATACTGGCGATATTTACTTAAAAGAACCTCTAAGTTTATATGGTACTGCTGAAGAAATTTTTATGCGAGCATCATTAATAATCGAAAAAATGATAATAAATATTGTTAATAATAATTTACAACCAGAACCTCAACATGGCAAGCCGACTTTGTTTAAAAGAAGAAAACCTGAAGAAAGTGAAATTTCCAATTTAAATGATATTGAAAATGTTTATAATTTTATTCGTATGCTTGATGCCGAAGGTTATCCTAAAGCATATATTGAAACTAAACATTTTCGATTTGAATTCTCTAGAGCTAGTTTAAAATCAGATAAATCAATTATTTCAGATGTTAGAATATTTAAAAAATATTAACACAATGATATGGATTGATGCTGGAATGTAGCTTGTATGAAGTCATTTATGTAATAAGATTAAATATAAAATAATAATTCATTATGACTTTTTTAACAAAAAACAAAACATTTATTATTGCTGAACTCTCGGCAAATCATAATCACAATATTGAAATTGCAAAAAAAACAATAAAGGCTATGCATGACTGTGGTGCCGATGCTGTTAAAATACAAACATATACAGCCGATACTATGACTATTGATAGTTCAAATAAATATTTTAAAATTAATCAAGGTACATTATGGGATGGGAAAACTTTATATGAACTATATCAAGAAGCATATACTCCATGGGAGTGGCATGAAGAACTTAAAGATTATACTGAAAATCTTGGCTTAGTTTTTTTTTCAACTCCATTTGATTTTTCTTCGGTTGACTTTCTTGAAAAAATGAAAGTTAATATTTATAAAATTGCAAGTTTTGAAATTACTGATATTCCTTTTATTGAATATGTTGCCAGAAAAGGCAAACCAATGATAATTTCTACTGGCATAGCTACATTTTCAGATATTCAAGATGCAATAAAAACTTGCCGTAGTGTTGGTAATAACAATATAACTTTATTAAAATGTACTTCAAGTTATCCTGCCCCAATTGAAGAAGCAAACTTAAAAACAATGGTAGACATGATTGAAACTTTTAATGTAAAAGTTGGTTTGTCTGACCATACACTCGGCAGTGATGTTGCTATTGCTGCAGTTGCTCTTGGTGCAGTGGTTATAGAAAAACATTTTATTTTAGATAGAAACATGGGAGGACCTGATGCCGACTTTTCTATGGAGCCTGAAGAATTTAAAAAAATGGTAAATTCTATTAGAAATGTTGAAAAAGCATTAGGTGAAATTACATATCAAATATCAGAAAAAGTAGAAAAAAATCGTATTTTTTCTCGTTCTTTATTTGTTGTTAAAGATATGAAAAAAGGAGAAGTTTTTACTGAATTTAATATCCGTTCAATTCGTCCTGGTTATGGTATGAAACCTAAATATTACTATAATGTTATTGGCAAAAGAGCTTCTGTCGATATTGAAAGAGGCACTCCTTTAGATGAATCATTAATAAAAATATAGAGTATGTTTAATACTAAAAAAAATCTTCGTATTATGCTAGTTGTAGCCCATCCCGACGACGAGTTGTTGGGTCTTGGTGCTAGTATGCATAAATTAATAAATGAATTTGATGCTATTGTTCATGTTGTTATTTTGGGCGAAGGAATTACCTCTCGAGCCGAGAAAAGAGATGTTGATAAATTAAAAAAGGAATTAGAAATTCATCGAAATAATATTAAAACAGCTCAAGTGTCAATAGGCTATCAATCTTTAAGTATTTATGATTTCCCTGATAATCGTTTTGACACTGTTGCTTTGCTTGATATTGTTAAAGTTATTGAAAAAGAAAAAAATGGCTTTTGCCCTGAAGTTATTTTTACTCATCATGGTGGTGATTTGAATATTGATCATCAAAGAACATTTGAAGCCGTTATTACAGCATGCCGTCCTATGGAAGAGGAATTTGTTAAGACAATAATTGCTTTTGAAACTCCATCAGGTACCGAGTGGCGTGCATCATCAGACCCAAAGCATTTTATTCCTAATTTGTTTATTGAAATTGAAGAAGCTGATTTGAAAGCAAAAATTCAAGGTATGGAAAGCTACGAATTTGAGAAGAGATCTTTCCCTCACCCCAGATCGCCAGAAGCATTAGAAATACAGGCAAAACGATGGGGTGTTGCGGTCGGTTGCAAATATGCTGAAGCCTTTTGTATAATTAGAAATATCTTGATAAAATAAAATGAATGTAATTTACAACACTTGTTATGCTGACCCGTGGGTTAAAGTTGCTCAAAAGCTAAAAGAAGAACATGGTTGGGAACCTGTTTATTGGAATGGATATCGTGCCCATGATCACGATAACTCAATAAAAATAGTACCAAAAGTATTTCCCAATTGCATTTATCATGAATATAATGACGCTTGGAAAGGAATTTTTCCAAAAGCCATTGAAGAATACTATGCAAACGCATATATTGATATTGATTTTATTAGAGAATATGCTACCTATGAATTACAAGCTATTAAAATCATGGACAGAATGGACCCTGATATGCATAGCTTCAACTTTATCGAACGGCAAAGGCATTTCAGGAAATTGATAAAATATTGGACTGCTTGTATTGAAATATGTAAACCTGACTTAGTAATAAGTGCCGTGGTTCCTCATCGGATATATGATTATGTGTTATATTTGCTGTGTATTCATTACAAAATAAAGTATGTAACCTTTAGAAACTCAAATTTCTTAGATGTTATTACCCCATTAACTAATGTGTCAACCATTGGAAATATTTATGAAAGAGACTACCAAATATACAGAGATAGCAATAATACGATAAAGCAACTTAAGGAAAAAATCCATCATGAAATTTTAGTTGAATATGATAAAATTCAAGAAAATTATCAATCTGC
>CAZDEU010000191.1:0-4564 GCA_964504265.1 uncultured Bacteroidales bacterium | reverse complement strand
TTAGGTACCAGCAAACAGTCTACAGAAAATTTAAAGGAAAAAATCCCTTAAACTTAATAGCGGTCTAAAGAGATTAGAAAAAACTCTAATCGATTAAAAATTATATGTATATAGAATAAATTATAGAAGCAAAAGGTTTATAAAGAGAAAGGAAAACCCCCCACATATTGAAAACTATTAGTCAACAGCTATGTGTAGAGGAATTACAACTCACATTTTTAGTAGGGTTTAAAATAAAAGTCTCCATTGTGGTCATATCTTTTACATATACTTTCACATCAACTGAATTATATCCTGTATTGGTATATCCAAGCCCTGGCAACCTAAATTGTAAATTTGAAGGAGATGTAGAAGTAGGATAACAATCCAACCCAGCTTTAGTTGCACAATATCTTAAATTTCCGCTTCCGCCAGATACCGTTGCATTAATACCCATTACATCAGTACCGCTATGCTCAGATGAATGAACATAATTTGGACCGACCCATCTCCAATCACAATCCCAGTGATTAACACATGTTGAATTGGTTGTTTCGATTGTGCCACTTACTTGATCATAAACACTAATATAATAATTACGGGTGCTTATAGTATTACTGGTACCATTCATTGTTTTTTCAACCGTCACATAAAGTATACCAGACCCTATGTCTGCCGAATTAGGTGTCCAATGTATCGCCCTGCCCAACGTATACGCATTTTGACCAAGATAGCTAAATTGGGATCCATAAACTGTAAACGAATTAATCTGAAGAGCAGTACTTGCCCCATCACGTTTATAATATGCTTTCACAAGATAGGTTCCTGCGTTGTTTTCTGAATTCAGATACATAGTTATTTGGGCTAAACGATTATATTGGAATGATCTAGGAACCGAATGTGTTCTGGAAACATAAAGAGGTTCAATACTAAAAGCATTAGGCATTCTATAAACAGGAACTAAATAATTAACGGTGCCATTCCCTGATCTTAAGCTTAAATTCGCATATTTATTAGGGACTATAATTGGTTGATTACTAGGGTTTGTACCGACATCTATAAGTTCTGCGTTATATTCAGATGGATCAACCCAAACCATTTGATCTTCGTTTTCATCCCAAGTTAAAAGCGAACCATCTGGAGCATCATCTCTATTAGAGATATTTAAATCTGCCATGGGTATAGCGCCTCCAGGACCTATGGCATGAGTATCTATTCTTTTCCATTTTACTTTCCAGCTGTTTGCGACAGTATCATAATATCTAGTTAATACCGGCGTAACTGTAGTAGACCAAGGAGATGGTTCTTCTAGAGGCAAATCTAATACCTCTTCATTGAGATCTGTGTTATATAAATTTTTAACGTCAACCCATACTCCTTGATCTCCGAAACAATACTTTAAAGTACCGTCTGCATTATAAATTGTTCTATCATTAGTCGGATCACATGTTGGTGGTGTTGCTGACCCCCCAACAAGGCGGTTTACACTTCCTGCTGTTCCTGGACTGTCATAAGCATAATCTGCAAAATCAGAATAATCTGCAGAAATAAAATTATCTTCTGCATTTGGATTAGGAACGGTTATTGTTGTGGTTAATAATTCAGTATCATAAATAGGATTAACTCCTGATTTTATTTTTACTATAAAATCAACAGCATTTCCTGGACTATTTATATTTATTGGACCAATAATTATCCCGCTTTTTAATATATTCTTTAATCCTGTTGAATTTAAATTTCCTTTTTTATATATTGGATTTGTGGTGTTATTCGGAGTGTAAATTTCTAATTGACAGGCCGTCTCTGCTTGAACAAAAAACAATTCTAATAAATTAGATCCATTTACTGGAGGTCTTACACTTGGGGATGAAAGAGTACTGCCACCCTCTGGAATGATAACTATTTGGGATTGATCAATTTCTGCAGAACCACCTGTATCTGACCCCTCCTGGCATTTGGTAATTAACTGTGGGGTAGATGTCAAATCTCCTTTTACTAGGTAAGTTTTGGCAACTTGCCCACCAAAAATCACATTTAAGGAAATAATTCCTATTATAAAAACTAATATTATTTTAGACATGTTCATTTTATTTTTCACCATTTTATATTTTATTATTTTTTTATTATTATTTATTTAAATTTATTCAATATAAATTTTTAATTCTCCATAATTATTAATAATTGATCCCTCTGCAGTATTTACACTTACTTTTAATAATCCATAATTATTCTGATAATAATCTAAATTATAGTTTGCACCAGTATTACTTAAAACACATGCATTTAAAGTTCCATATGTAGATACTCCTTTATCACAAGACAATAAATTTAATGAAAGATCATAACCAACAGAAAAATTAATCTCGTTAGAATTAGATAATTCTGCAGACACACTTTCTAAATTCTGAGTGGTTGGGGAATATCGGGGGTTATTACAAACTGTATTAAATTTTTTAATATAAACTGTTGATCCACCCTCTATAATTTCAGAAATCACACTTTTAGTAGCTGTAATTGAACAATTTGCTAGATTTGCTCCAAAATCAATGCTAGTACTATTTACTGAACTTAGTGAACTTTCATTTGAACTTACCGCCATTAAATCAAATGGTTTTTGTACAATTTGGTTTAAGCCATCTATTGCTAAAAAAATTGCAGAATTATCATATAAATTAATAAATGTAAAATAAGTTTTTCTTAACTCGGTACCATCTGTAAGTATTTTTTTTGCAGAAACCATTACATCATGTCTTCCAAATTCGTTTGAAAAATCTAGCCCCTGCACATTTAATTTACCAGAACACCCGTTATTTCCTAAATCAGTTAAATCATTCATTAGATTTATATCGTCCATAAACCACTCACAACTTACAATTCCGGCCGCATTTGGATTAACTTCAATTGCGCTTAATTGTATATCATTTTGAATAAAATAATTTGAATTTTCTGCTGGATTCTCTATAACTATATAAAAGGTTGGATTAATTGGACAAAGCCCACAATCACCAGAACAACTGCTACAAGTTTCTGTACCATTACATGTTCCATCTCCACAAACTGGAATTGCTGCAGGAGTTATTGTCTTATCTATTGTTTTTTCATCATTATCTATTTCGAGAGCTGACTCCTTAATTCCGGATTTTATTGTAATAGAATACACCCCAGGTTCTCTACAAGAAAATGATAAGTTTAATTCATTTTTCGAATTATAGGGAATTTCTAAATTTTCATAATGTGAACTATAATTCTGCCCTGAAAAAGAACATTTATCTGTAAGAACATTATCTTTTTTAATTGTTATCTCTTTTACCATTGCATCTGTTTTCGAGGTATCATTTACAATTAGTGAAATTACTGAAAAAGCAGTATTTATTGGAGTAGAGGTATTAGGAAATAAAACTAAACGTGAAACTAATTCATCGTCTACTTCACAAGGAGGGCAATTATTTAACCCACAATCGCTCGGCATATCACAACCATCCCCTAAACACCCTCCACAATCAATAAGACAACTATTACAATTTTCTCCGATTGCTGCTTGACAAGTATAATCCCCACAAGTAGGTGTTGGATTATTTGGATTAGTACCTGTTCCCGTACCTGTGTTCCATCCTTCTAAATCATTCATAAAATCATCAGTTATTCCTGATAATTCGTTCGCTTTATTTGTTTGATTACTAATATTACTTAAAAAAACAGATGCAAAAATTACTCCGCCAATAACTAAAACGCCAACTATTATTAATGCTTCAATAGAAATCTGGCCTTTAGTTTTTGATGCTACCATTTATTTTACACCTTTAAAAAATATTATTTATTGAAATTATACATCATAATATTTATAAACCCAATAGTTACTTCTCACTACTCCAAATTATTTTTTCTTTTTCAGTCTTAACAATTATTTCTTGTTTAGTCTTACTTTTGGTTTTTCTTGGAAAAACATATTCTTCTGTTAATAACGGACTGGTTTGCCAAATTACAGTTGTTGGGATTAAATTTGGAGTGCTTCTTCCTGAATTTTGTTTAGATGGAGAGTTGTTTGAAGATATCCCTGGACCAACATAAAGGTAAGCTTTTGCTTTTAATGTTGTTGTTGAACTTATTGTTATTGGGCCGTTATAGGTATTACTAGATAACATTGGAAATGAGCCATTGGTGGTATACTTGATTACTGCATTAGGCGTTTGAGTTGATAACTCCACAGTTACTGGCTCAGTAAAGTTGCCTCCAGAAATACTTGCAACTGGAGCAAATACTCTTGGATTATTTATTACTGTTACCGCATATATTCTTTGACCTGTTACTGAACTTACTGTGTAAGTCACAGGACTATTAAAATTTTGAGCAATTCCGCTCTCTGGATAAATACTACAACCTTCTTCTATTTCTATTATTGGTATCAAATTATTTCTATTTATACCAAAAGGTATTCTTATTAATACTAAATTTAAATCATTCTCTATTGTAGTATTACTATCTATTCCTTGAAATGTAAAATCAATTATTAGATTTTCAGGAGCGGCTCCTGTATCATAAACATAAGTTGAAACTTGACTTGGGGCAAAACCTGTTTTAAAAGCTT
>CAZDEU010000190.1:0-4590 GCA_964504265.1 uncultured Bacteroidales bacterium | reverse complement strand
GCTTATTCAAAAGCTCCTTTTTTTGATTATTATTTTCCTGTTTTTCAAAATATTCTTAAAACACAATTTGATAATATAGCTCAACTTAACATTAGTATTATAAATTTTATTATTTCAGAATTAAATCTTAAAACAGAGATTAAAATAGCTTCTGATATAGATATAGATTTTGGCGAAAAAAACGAAAGAAACCTGAATCTTGTAAAGTATTTTAACGGCGAAATATATTTATCAGGCAAAGGAGCTGCAAAATATAACGACGAACTTATTTTTAAGAATGCTGGGATAGATTTGCAATATTCAATATATAATCATACTGTTTATAATCAAATTAACGGCGATTTTGTTCCCAATCTTTCAATAATTGATGCTCTTATGAATTGCGGAGCTGAGCAAACTAAGGAGCTAATTTCTCAATAAAAAATATTAGATAATCAGAATATTACATCGTATTTGCATTAATAATAGACTATGGCAATAAAGTAACTTTACCATAATATTTTCGGTCCATACCTGTGCGGTCTTTTGTAAATACAACCCATGAATAAACTCCTTGTGCTGCAATAAAATCTGAATTATTGCTTGTACCATCCCAAGCATTATTAAACGATTCTGTATAAAATATTTCTTTTCCCCATCTATCGTAAATAATCATTGTAAAATTATCGGGATCTATTCCGGTTCCTTTTGGAATAAAGTAATCGTTTATGCCATCTTCGTTGGGTGTAAAAGCGCTTGGAGCCCAAAATGTATAACTTTCCTGAATTGTAATATTATTTGAAACAGAATCATTACATCCAATAGAACTTTCTACATATAGCCAAACTGTATACGTACCAGGTGCTAAATATGTATGAGTTGGAGAAGTTAAAACTGATGTATTATCATTGCCAGAAACAGATTCTCCAAAATTCCATAACCAGTAATTAGCATTAGTTGACTGGTCAATAAATGAGATTGTAGGTTGATTCATGTTACCAATACTAGGTATCATAGTAAAAGATGCAACTGGATTAGGATAAACAGTAATCATGCCGTTTATAGTTTGTATATTATCACAACCATCAGTATTAACAACATTGAGACTAACATTATAAGTTCCGGGAGAATTAAAAGTATGCATAGGATTTTGAGCATTAGATGTATTTAAACTACCAGAAGCTATATCACCAAAATCCCACTGCCAAGACACGATATTATCAAAAGATAAATCATTGAATGAAACTGTAAGAGGTTCACAACCTTCAAACAAATTGGCTGTAAAGTTTGCTGTTGGCGAAGGAAAAACTTCTACAATGTAAGAGGTATCAGTTGTACAACCACCTGCTGATGCTCCTATAACCGTATAAGTTGTTGTTGTTGTAGGCGATGCTGTAATATTTGCTCCACTAGCTGACGATAAACCCGAAGAGGGCGACCAAGTGTAAGTTGAAGCACCATGAACAGATAAATTAATTGACTGTCCTGAACATATACCTGCAAAATTTGGAGTAATTGTTAATGTTGGTAATGGCTCTACTGTTATTGTAATACTTGCAGAATTTGTACAAGCATATTGGTTAGTTCCTGTTACAGTATAAAATGTCGTTGAAATTGGATTTGCTGTAGGTGAAGCTACTGAAATATCGGACAAGCCAATAGCCGGACCCCACAGATAAGAAGTAGCTCCAGAGGCAGTTATATTTATTGAATCTCCTATACATATTGTTGCTGTTGAAGGTAATATTGTAATTACAGGATTAGGCAAAACATTTACAACAACATCGTCAGTACCTGAACAGCCAATTGCATCAGTAACAGTAACAATATAAGTTGTTGTAGTTAATGGATTTGCAACAGGATTATTAACGGAAATATTACTCAATCCGTTAGAAGGCGACCATGAATAAGTAACACCACCACTAGCATTTAATTGAACCGAAGCACCTTCACAAATATCTTTATCAATACCTGCATCTGCAGGCGGAGTATTATTAACAGTAAGTACAACATTATCGCTTGCTGTACAAGAATTAGCATCAGATATCGTTACTGTATATGTTGTTGTAATTGTTGGATTAACATTAATAGATTGTGTAGCAGAACCATCATTCCATAAATATGTAACCCCACCTGATGCAGTAATGCTGATTGAATTTCCAATACAAATAGCAGGTGAAACAGGAGTTATAGTTAAAACTGGTATAGGATTTACAGTTACAACAACATTTTCGGTTGCTGAACAAGAGTATGTATTTGTTCCAGTAACAGTGTAGGTTGTTGTGCTAAGTGGATTTACATTTATTGTTGATGATGTAGAATTATCGTTCCATACGTAAGTATTAGCTCCATTTGCAGACAAAGAGATTGTTTCGCCTTCACATATACTTGGGGAATTAGGTGAAATAGTTATTGTTGGATTAGGATTTACTGTAACTCCAACTGTTGAAGTTGATGTACAATTATATGAATTAGTACCTGTTACAGTATACGTTGTAGAGCTTAATGGTGCAACATTATAAGTACTTCCAGTACCCAGACCATTACTCCAAATGTATGATGAAGCGCCACTAACATTTAATACAGTTGAATCTCCATAACATAATGTTGCAGGTGTAGCAACAAATGTTAATATAGGATTAGGGTTTACTGTAATATCAACTGTAATAACAGAACCTACACAGCCACCTGCAGTTGGTGTAATTGAATAAGTAACTGTACCTGAAGTAGCTCCTGTAGTAATTAAAGTTTGATTTATCGAACTACCATTACCGTTTGTAGCACCTGAGGTAGCTGTTTGAGAAACAGTCCAGCTAAATGTTGTTCCTCCAATATTTGAGGCTAAAGCAATACTTGTATTATTGCCAGTACAAAATGTTTGTGTTGAAGGAGTTGCAGTTGCAATAGGTATAGGATTTACTGTAATGCAAACTGTATTCGAATAAACACTTGTTCCTCCGCAGTCGGCCGAAACTCTGTAGCATGTATTAATAAATAATTGTCCTGAATTTAAAGACGTGCCAGTAGCACCACTAATATTTGACCAGGTAGAACCTGAATTAGTTGAAATTTGCCACTGAATACTTCCTATACTACCCGTTACACTTAAATTAACTGATTGCCCTTCACAAATTGTAGTATTAGGAGCTGAAACAGTTCCTGCAACAGCACTTGGGCTAAAAGTGATAGTTAAAGAACCGTTCCCTGAGTTACTGTTTTGAGAACAGCTACCGCCAGCAGGGGTTAAGCTAGAACCGCCTCCACCACCTCCACCTCCAAGAGGCATACTGGAGTAACAATCACTACCACCGCCTCCGCCGCCATAATAGCCGCCACCTCCCCCGCCACCGGGACCTCTGTTATAACAAGGATCATAGCCACTGTTACCACCATTCCCAAGCGAGCCTAATTGTCCCCAATTACCACTTGAAATCCAAGGAGGTCCAGCAGAACCACCTGAAGATTGCGAAGCACCTCCACCACCAACACCATAAGGACTCGAACCAGAACCACCAGAAGAACAACCACCATATCCACCTTTTGCGTCAGTATCACCTCCTCCCATACCACCGCCACCAGCAGCTACAATAATTCTGTTATTAAGTCCGTAAGGCGAAACTCTTAAATCTGTAGCACCTCCCCCACCACATCCTGCATTAGAACTTGTATTAGCAGATGCGCCACTACCTCCACCGTTATAACCTGTGCCAGGACAAGAACCAGTACCACCAACATAAATTTGTAGAACCTGACCTGGCGTTACATTAACATTACCTGTTACACTGGCTCCATTACCTCCATAATAACCACCGCCTTTTGCTCCTTTAGCATTAACACTAATTGTATAAACACATTGAGGCACTGTCCAACTTTGAACAGAACCTGTATAATTAAATGTTACTGTACTTGATTGTGAATTTAAATTTAAGGAAAATAATTGTATAAAAAATATATTTATTAAAATTACATATAATTCTTTATATACTTTTATGTATTTATTATAAAAAAATATATATGTCGATTTAATATTATACATTATTTGTAAAAAATATTTTTTAATAAACAAATTTACAAAACATTATGCAATTTTTATTATTTTTTTGAACTTTTGTTCATTATTATTATAAATATTGTAGCAAAAATATTTTACATATATTTACCTTATTAAGCTAATACTTCCATATAATTTTTTTTCTTTTGGTCGACCTTCTTCGTAAACTTTATATTTAATAAAATAAATGTATTGCCCAATTTCACACTCTATTCCCTTGTAACGCCCACTCCATCCCAAATTTATATCATTGCTTTCGAAAACAACACCACCTAATCTGTTAAAAATTATTATATCATAATTAATAATATTAAAACCAACAGGTTTAAATATATCGTTTAATCCGTCACCATCTGGCGTAAATGAATTTGGTACCCAAATAGCTGATTCGCATAGTTCTTTTACAAATATTGTATCTGAATTTTTACAGCCGTTTTGGTCAGAAATCTGAAGATAAAAGTATCCTCCATAAGTAGTAATATAACTGGGATTAGTTGTATAATCATTCCATAAATAACTTGAATAATTTCCATTCGGATAAATTATTAATTCGTCGCCTG
>CAZDEU010000189.1:0-4615 GCA_964504265.1 uncultured Bacteroidales bacterium | reverse complement strand
AAACTTTATGAACTTTATAAACTTTACAAACTTTATGAACTATACGAACTCAATATAGAATTTTTAATCTCAAAGCATTATTATTTTTTTTAATTTTGCAGACTTGATTTTTTGATTTTATAGATTCTACAATATTAATGAAGGCATAACAAACAGAAGAGCTAATGCAAAAAAAAATCATCAGATGGGGATATACATTATAAAACGGTTGTTCTATGGTTTCCTTGTTATGCTTGGAGTAGTTACTGTTATTTTTTTGCTTTTCAATGTTTTGCCAGCCGATCCCGCACGAATGATTTTAGGACAGCGTGCCGATATTACATCTGTAGAAGCAGTAAATAAGGATCTTGGTCTTGATAAACCTGTTGTTTCGCAATATTTTAATTATTTAAACGACTTATCGCCATTATCAATTCATAATGTTAATAATACGAGCAGTTATTGGTATTTTGATAAGGATAAATACAGTTCAGGTATAAAAATTATTTCATTTTCAGAATCTAAGGGTTTGTATTTAAAAAAACCTTATTTGCGAAGGTCATATCAAAGCAAACGCCCTGTATTGGAAGTTCTTGGAAGTGCTTTTCCAGCTACTGCTGTTTTGGCTTTGGCTGCTATTGTTTTTGCCTTTATTGTTGGGGTTATTCTTGGCGTTATTTCGGCTCTTAAAAAAGATAGTTTTGCTGATAGATTGATAACTGTAATGTCTGTGTTTGGTATGTCGTTGCCGTCATTTTTTGTAGCTATTATTATAGCTTGGGTGTTTGCTTATCTGTTGCAAGATTTTACAGGTCTTAATATGGTTGGAAGCCTCTATACTGTTGATGATTTTGGTTCGGGCGAATATCTTGATTTGAAGAATCTTATACTACCTGCTTTTACGCTTGGTATTAGACCTCTAGCAGTTATTTCTGAGCTTACTCGAAGTTCAATGCTTGATGTATTATCGCAAGATTATATAAGAACTGCTAAAGCTAAGGGACTTAGTTTTTCGAGAGTAGTTTTTAAACACGCATTGCGTAATAGTATGAATCCTGTTGTTACTGCTATATCGGGATGGTTTGCTTCTTTAATTGCAGGCGCTGTTTTTGTTGAATATGTGTTTGATTGGAAAGGTGTAGGAATGGTTATTGTTGATGCCCTCGAAAAATATGATTTCCCTGTGTTGATGGGTGCTGTGCTTATGATTTCTGTTTTGCTTATTTTTATTAATATAATTGTTGATATTATATACGGATGGCTTGACCCGCGTATCCGTCTAACTTAATTACTTAAATTTTTTATTATGAGAAAAAAAATTGTTGCTGGAAACTGGAAAATGAATATGACCTCTGAAGAAGGTAAAAGACTCGTTAAATCAGTTATTATTGATGTTAAAGAAAGATTTACGAATGGCTTACCCGATGATTTAAGAGTTGTTATTGCACCTCCGTTTATTTTTACGGAAGAGTGTGCAAGAATGCTTGCTGATGTTAAAGGTATGCATGCAGCGGCTCAAAATTGTCATCCTGCAGAAAAAGGGGCTTTTACCGGCGAAATTTCTGCTGTTATGATTAAATCTGCAGGTGCCGATTATGTTATTATTGGTCATTCCGAGCGAAGAGCTATGTTTGCCGAATCTAATGCTTTTCTTGCTCAAAAGGTTGATGCTGCTATTAAAAATAATTTAAGCCCTATTTTTTGTTGTGGCGAAATATTGGACGAACGCAAGGAAAATCGTCAATTAGATGTAGTTGAAAAACAGTTGAACGAGTCATTGTTTCATCTTCCACCTCATCAAATACGTCAGTGTGTTATTGCTTATGAACCTGTATGGGCTATTGGAACTGGTTTAACTGCATCGCCAGAACAGGCACAAGAAATGCATGCTTTTATAAGAAGTCTTGTGGAAAAGAAGTATGGCAAACCAATAGCTACTGATATTAGTATTTTGTATGGGGGAAGTTGTAATGGCGAAAATGCTAAAGGACTGTTCAGCAAGCCTGATGTTGATGGTGGACTTATTGGTGGTGCTTCGCTTAAAGCTGCCGAATTTATAAGGATTATTACTGCTTTTTAATTTTTGAACTCCTGATACGGAGCTACCAATATTGTAGCAGATTTATTTTTTTAGTTATTAAGTTGCATAGGAATTTGCAATGAATTATTTGTGGATGCATGGCACATTTTTATAGTTTAAATGTGAATTTTTTTCAATTTAATTCGATTTATAGGTGTGTGCCTCTAAAATTATTATTGTTGTAATGTATCTACTTTTTCTTCAGTATATTTTGAAGGGCATTTTAAGACAAGTTCGCTGGCTACAAATATATTATTTTCAACTTTACCAATAATAATGATTTGTTTTAGTTTTTCGAAATCGCGGGGCATAGAACCTTCATAAACAATTTGCATTGTATCATTATTATTGTCGAACATCTTAAAAGTGAAAGGGAAAATATTGCGTAGCGAATCAATATTGCCCGAAATTACTGGCGTTCCCATCACCGAATGTTCAACATCGGAATTGGTTTTTGCATCATTAAAGCTACTGTATGTTTTTGTATTAAAAACAGTTGTTAGTATTATTCCTAAAGCAATTAGTATTATTATTAAAATAATAATGTGAGTAGATTTCATTGTTTGGTGAGATAATTTTATTGTTTAGTAGATGTTATTTGTCAAGCGAATTTTTGTTTTCTTTTTCAAGTTTTGATATTTTTTTATCAATACTAATCAAATATAAGCCTAAACCAACAAAAATTATAAGAATAATAATATAAACACTCCATATTAAATTAATTTCGTTCATTATTAAGATTTTTTAGTTTTATAATTCTAATTCTGAGGTTTAATAACCAGAAAGCTATTAATATCCAACCTAAAAGAGCAGGATAAAAAACAAGTCTCATTTCGGGGCTTAAGCCCATTGGTAAAGCTGGATTGTCAGTGCTTCCCGGATGTATTGATTCTGTTCCAATTCTTGGTATAATAAAAACAAATAATAGCATTATTATATATGCAAAAATATTATATATAGCTGATAATCTGCTTTTTTTATTTGAATCGTTAACAGAATTGCGTAATACATTATAGGCGAGATAAGCTAACGCGGCTATTGCGGCACCATTTAATTTAGGGTCATTTATCCAAAATTTGCCCCACGTAAACTTTGCCCATATCGTTCCGGTTAATAAACCCAGTACTCCAAATAATAAAGCAATATTTACCGATTCTGAAGCGGCTATATCATCTTTTTGGTTATTAGTCGAAAGATATTTAATGCTGCAAATTAATGAATAAGATAATAAAGCTGTCATTGCAAACCACATGCCTACATGAAAAAACATATTTCTTATTGATTCGCCAACAACTGGTAAATCGGGTACTTTAATCAGTAAACCACCAGCTATTGACCAGCCAAGCAATAATAAAGATGCAATTTTCCAGATAATCCCTTTCATTATATAGCAACAACAACTTTTAATGTTTGCATTTTTTTATCGCATAAATGGATTTCAACTTCTTTTTCCTCGAATACATTATATGACAACTCTCGTGAAAACTGGCGTATCATATCAATATATTCTTCGTCTTCTTCCATACCTTTTTTAATTATAACTTTTAAAATCCACACATCTTCATTTTTGTTTAACTGTAAAGTTTTTGACGTGCCATCAAAAAATTCAATTTCTTCGAGATACTCACCTAACATTTTAGCTTCGTCTAAAGTAACAGGGCTTTTATAATGAAGATTTGCACCTTTGTAGGTTATTTTTTCGCCAAAATCATTACACGATGTCATAATTAAGGTTATAAGGATAAGCAAAAAACCTGTTTTAATATTTTTTCTGTTCAGCATAATAATAATTTTAATGTTAATAATAAATTATTCTTTCCAAAGATACGGAAATAGAACTATGATTAATAAAAATATCAAAAAATTTAATAATAATGATTGCAATAAAACACTTATTTCAAAAATGCCAGATACTGTTAATGACTGGATAGTTAATTTATTTGCTGTAATGATAACAGGAAAAATAAGAGGGAAAGATAAAATTGCTGTTAATGTAAAGTTGCCTCCAGCTCTTACTGATATAGCCGAAGTAAATGTAATTATAAGCGAAAACCCTATAACACCTGAAAGTAAAGCTATTAAATACAGTAAAAGTTTTTCGGGCATAAAATTAAAAAACAAATAAAATAATGCTTTTGTTAGTAATGCCAATACAATACTTATAAATACATTAAACATTATTTTTGAAAAAATATATGCCAAAGGACTAATAATTGAGTAATTATATATGTTTATAGAATCATTTTCGTTGCCAAAATTGGCAGTTACAGATGTAGTTACCGAAAACAGAAGTATTATCCATATAATTGCGTTAAATGTTTCTATATTATTTGAAGCACCAGCTATATGATATACTATTAAAACTGAAGAAATTAAAAATAACAATACACCACCATAAGTACCTTTATTGCGAAAAAGTAATGTTAGCTCTTTTAAATAATAATTTGCTGCTTGATTTATTATTTTCATTAGTATTTTAAAAATTTTACTGAACAAAGTTAGTTGTTATTTTTTGAAAATAAAAAAGCTGCCACATTATTATGGCAGCTTGGGGTT
>CAZDEU010000188.1:0-4628 GCA_964504265.1 uncultured Bacteroidales bacterium | reverse complement strand
CGAAAACCCTCATTCTCACGAATAAACCAAAAACCGGCCTGAATGGCCGGTTTTATCATTTAAAGAGGTTAATAAATTATGCCTCATAAAATAAACCACATTACTCTAACAATCTATTGAATCGACACATACAATGCACATCACTTCAAAACACCCCCCGGCCCCGTCAACCAACTCGAAAAATCCTCTCACTCATACTATTTCCGTTTAAAAGAGTTAAACAGTTTTAACCAAAAGTCCAATTAACACAACATTTTTACTCATGTTAGCGTTAAAAAATTAATTGACAAATTATTAATTTTCGGTTACGATTACAGCATACTATTTTTTTATTCCAAATTAAGGAGCGTTATTTTGAAAACACCTTATTTATCTACAACCTTAAGATTTTTACTGTTGGTTATAGCGTCCCTGCTTTTCGGCCTTAACCATGCAGCCCACGCCGAAGGGCTTTCCGGGTTAAAAGAGTCCTTAAATAAAGGTAAAATTGATTCGGACTTAATAGAAAAAACAAATCAGCAATCAGATATTTTCGATGTGCCGCCGGTCTCGCCGCCTGTAACTAAACCGCCTAAAAAAATACAAAACCCTATTAAAAACACACAAATTAAAAAACCAGCCAGAATAAAAGATACTCCACTAAAAAAAATGAACAGCAATTTAAAGAGAATCGATGCCCCGGTTAAAACTCCAATTGAAGTTCCTTATCTATTTACAATAAGCCAATTTCCTGTAATAGATGAATCTAAGTATAAACCAGAGGCTATAAGCGCGCTTAAGGCTATGAAAGAAAAAGCAGAAAGTTACAATACCATTGAATATGATTTAAGTAATTTTTGCAATAAATATTCAGCAAATACAGAATTATGCAATTTAGGAAGGCTTTATTTTATACAGCAAATATTAAAAACAGGCAAACAATATGACTTTAAAGCACAAAAATATCTTAAAGAGTTAACCGGTGATTTTGTATATGAAAGTAATGAAGTTACTGTTTTTATCAATAACGAAGTAAATGAAAAAATGATTCCGGTTTTAGACCAATATAATCAAACTTATATTGAAAAATCATATGCTTATACTTTAAAAGAAATAGAAAGTAAGCAACAAGAAATAGAAAGATATAAAACAGGCACTTTTAAATCGAGCGATCTGGAACATATCAGAGAAAGAATTACACTTCTATACCGACAAATGATTGATTTGTATGAAGGAATTTTGCCGGCGTATTCACGAGATATCAACAAAGCAAGAGAACTTAGAGATAAGTTGACTAAGTTTTATAAAGAACTGGATTTAAAAATACCAATTAAAATTCAAGATTCACTAGGACAACCAATTGAAACCAAAACACTGGATATAACGAAAGACGGCATTACATGCGGTACATATTTAACTTTTTTATATCGGTTCATAGAAAACGATTTTGAGCATTGCCAGTTATTTTCTGATGACAATCAAAAATACGAGCATTTATTAAATAAGAGCAGTAATGGAATAAACACATTCGAAGATCTGCTAAATCGAATTAATAAGCCTGAAAACGGTGAAACCATAAATGAAGAAACAAAAAAATATTATATTGATTGCGTACAAAAATATAGAAATAACGTCAGCAAAATAACGAAACTTTATTTTAATAAAGAAATCGATTATTCTGGAAAGTTAGCACCAGATTACATAGCAAAAACTAATGAATGTATTTTGCTTAAAGCCGAAACAAAATATGACGATCAAACGTACGCATCGACCCCGCCTGTTAAAATAAAACTTTTTAGCAATACCTCAAAAATATCGAGCGAAGTCATTCTTAAAAAATCAGTCATCGCAAAGGGATACTGTGCGGTTTTCGGAAACAACAACGCTAATTTATGGCCTGTAGTTGACTCGCCAAACATGCAAAAAGAAAGTATTGCTATTGCAAAAGCCGAATCGGGTTTCCCTTCACTTCAATCCCTTTATGACAATCAATTTTTTAAAAATAAATTAGGATTTGGGAGCATAAATTTCCCAAACAATGATTACGCTAAAAGTTACTATAAATTTACAGCAAATTTTTTATGTTCCGGAGGAGTTGAAACGGTTAAGACAACATATAATGGTATTGAAATATATCTGCTCGTTAAGAATCAAGCTGACTGGATTGTGTTTTCGGGCCATGGAAATCCCAAAACAGGAAGTATTGGTACTTATGATCCCAAAGGTACTAATCCTAATGCTATCATCATTACGCCAGGAAAAGACAAATTAGATGTTTCTTCAAAGACAATTGTTCCGGGTTTAATTAGGGTAGATGGAACGTCCAAGTATGATGAAGATGTAGATGTGTTAATACTTAATTCATGTGGAGTGCTTAATACTATAGGCAATATTAAGGCTTGGCATAATGTTCTGCCTAAAGGAATTATTCTGGGATATAACGTAGATATAGATAGTGGACTCGCAGCAAATATAATTTTGCGAAAATTTGATGCGCTTTTAACTGATTCAGGAGGTGCGTTATCATTTAATAGAATTGGTAATAAGTGGTGTGATTACAATAGAGAAATTAGTGAAAGCTATGGATATATAAACGTAACATCAGGTAGATATTATAATGCGTTTTATACTTTTATCTATGAAGATTTGTGTTATCTGGGCGGAAGAAAAGAATATAAAAATTGGCTTGGAATTACTTGTGCTACAGATGAATTCACTGAAACTATAATATCTTTAAAATAATGGAGTAAAAAACATGAAAATATATTATTATATTACTTTTTTATTGTTAGTAGTATTAACGTTTCCTGCCCATGCCATAGAAACTTCTGATGTGCAAACAAACAATTTAACAAAAGACGTTTTTAACATTGTAATGGGTGGTAATAAAGATAAAATGGAAATTGCCATGGATTACTCGATTGAAATATTAAAACGTAATCCTTGGTCTGTTGATGCTTTTGGTACTATTATGATGTTTGAAAATTATATAATTAATAAAAGTATTGAAAATAAATATTATGAATTAAAAGAAAAATATTTTTCAACAATAGACGACTTAAGCACCAATACAGCTGAAAAATTGATGTTGTTGTCTCTTTGGGGTGCTGCAATTGATGAAATCTCACCTGAAGAATCAAAAGAAAATGTAAAAAAAATAATTAAAATTTTAATAAAAAATAAAAACGCTATTAATAATAAAGATATTACAGCTTTAATAACAATAATGTTATTCTACGATCGTCAAAATGTGTTGTCATATATAGACGAATTTTTAGAAAAGTACCCTGATCATCCAGCTGTTCCTCCTATTGAATTAAATAAAATAACAATAATTTATAAAAAAGAACCTCAAAAATGTATTGAAGAAATTGAAAAATGGATGAAAAAATATGATAATTTAATGTCACCGCTTGGTTATAAATTAAATATTACAGCTTATGGATCTTTATTGGGTTGTTACTTCGAACTTGACGATAAAGAAAACCTCAAAAAATGTATTAAAATTCTCAACGATATCAACCCAAACTTTTTAAAAGGTGTTAACGGCCGTTGGTTATTTTATTTAGACGATAATCTTAACATCATAAAAATTAATAGGTAAGGAAAAATACATGATAGATATTTTTAATTTAGTAGGCTACTTATTTGAAACGAAAAAAGATTCAGTAGAAATATATTTCAAATATTTTGTGCTTTTTTACTTTATGTTTACTTTTTTCCTTGCTTTATTTTGTTATAAATACAATTTTTTTAAAAAAGTAGTCTTATATTTATCATTTATTGCTGGAAGCGTGTTATTTTTAGGTAATATTTATCCACAATTGACTTTTGATAAAGATAACTTTAAATGTGGTGTAATGTATGGTTTTTTTGATTCCATACATGCATATATAGTATTTTTAATTATTTTTACCGGAGTTTATATATCAACTTTTATTAAGGAAAAAAATCAAAGCAGTGTTTTTTCAACAGATCTCAGTTTAATTAAATGTTTTTTTAATTATCTTTTATCATTATTTTTTGGCCTTTCTATTTACATACCATTTACGCTTTATATTATTTTAATAAATATTCCAATTAATTACATAAGTGATGTTTATATTTCAAACAAAATTATTGCATTATATTTTAAGGCAATAATCATTTGGTTACAATTTGGAATATATACCGGCTGGCTTTTGGATGTATTAATAAAAAAATATAAGCCATCAATTATATTCAAAATGAGTATGTGTGGATCAATTTGTATTGTTTCGACAATTAATTGGTTGTTATATGGGATTGTTTATCACGTTAACGAAGGAACAAAATAATTATACCCTTAAAGATTATTCCTACGATTAAATCGATACATACAACGCACCCCGACTCAAAACACGCTCCCGTCGGCGCCAATTCGGCCAAAATCGAACGATTTAGCATCCTAAAAGCACCCCAATTTTGCCATATTCAGCCGAATCCTGCTTTCCGTTAAATTGTGTCTAAACAAACATTAAAGCTAACATCGAGCGTGCTTTTCGACATTATATGTTTTTTTTAAAACTTAAAACCGCATTCCAACCCCCGGCTCTCTTCTGTCCTGCCTTAAAGTAAGCCCGCCGCCGCCTCGCCGATAATCTGTGCCTTATGTAAACTTTCGCCCGGCC
>CAZDEU010000187.1:0-4631 GCA_964504265.1 uncultured Bacteroidales bacterium | reverse complement strand
ATTGTTATAAAAACCTTTAATTTTTATATTTAATCGAAGAATTTCAAATTGTCTTAATGATTGATAATAATATTATCAGAATATTAAAATTTTAGATATATTGTTGAGAGTTTAAAATCATTTTTTATCGGATTTAAAAATGATACCATTTAAAAACATTCCGTTAGTAATGCAACGCTCGGTAGGAAATAGGATATGACGTTCATTCGAGCATTCCGTAGGAATGCTTCCTTTTACATTGTTAAATAATTTATCATAAAATTATACAAAATATTTAGACATTGCAATCCTAACGGATTGCATAAGCATATAGTTGGTTTTATTAAATATAACTACATTTTTTAGTGTGTTTACTTTCTATATTGATTAGGATCATTTAGTTACATTAAGAAAATACTCCTTAAAAGCTCTTATTTATTTAAGATTTAAAATATCTTTAACATAATAAGTAATTTCGGTTATATCGACAACTCCTTTTCTTACATATCCTGAGGGGTGATAAATAGCAAGGAATAAATCCTCGCCAGTGTGTCCGTTGGTTGTCCAACCAATATATGTATAATTACTGTATATAGGTCCAAACACATCAATGAAATCAAAATCAGACAGGTAAGTAGCGTTAATAATACTGTCTGCATCTTTTTGAGTTATTGGAATTGAATAAGTTTTAGCAATAAAATCTTTTAAGAATACATAAGCATTTTCGGGACATTTTTTAATGCTCTCAGTTTTATTAGCTGATGCAATGCTGTCGCATTTAGCTTTAAGTATTTTTTGGAAGCCTTCGCCTGTTGGTGTTTTCCCTTTATTAATAAATAAAGGATAACCAAAATCTTTAGCATTAAGTTTACTGTATTTGGTTTTGCTTTCGCCGTTTGAATTTTTATTACCAATTGTAATTCCACCAGTACCGTGGTCAGGGACAATAATAACAGCAGTATTCTTATCTTTTGCAGCAAAATTAATAGCAACTTCAACTGCTTTTTCAAAAGCTAAGAATTCACTAAGTGTACCTATAGCTTCGTTTGCATGTGCTTCCCAATCAATTTTTGAACCTTCAACAAGCATAACAAAGCCATTGTTATTATGTTTTAAAATTGATATTGCTTTAGCTGTCATTTCAGCTAACGAAGGTACTGTATCGGGTCTGTCAAAGTCGTTAGGAAAATAATCTTGTTCTCCGTTATATAACCACCACACCTTATTATATTTGCTTGTATCAATTTTATCAAAATCTTTTTTATAAAAATATAACGAAGTACGCTTTTCGTTTGTTAATATTTGTTCAAGATTAAGTTTGTCGCTTCTAAAGGTATTTTGTTTTCCTTTTTTATTGAAGTCGTGGTTAAGATAACCTTTACCGCCTGCAGCAAATAGAACTTCGGGTCCATTATATACTAATTGTTTTAAAATATTGTTGTAATCGCCTCTGTTTTTGACATTAACCATAGAAGCACTTAAGGTTGCATGTGCTAAGCTTACAGTTCCAATTATTCCAATAACTTTTTTCTTTTGTTTGCGAGCTAAATTGAATACTGAAATTACATCATTACCGGCTGTATCAACCCCCAAAAATCCCGGTATTGATTTTTTGCCTGTTAATATTGCTGTAGCATTAGCAGCCGATTCGCCAATTACAGTAGTTCCTGTACTAGCTTTTACTAAGCCACATATTAGTGAATCAAACGACAACTCTGTTTTGTCGGCTAATTCAGGATACGATTTATATAAACGTGCTAATTGTAATAATTCTATTGAGCATCCGTCGGGTATCATTATTATTACATTCTTAACATTTTTGCTTTTTGCTGTTTTATTATGCTCTTGAGTTGAACATGATGTGGAAATTAATAAAATTAATGATAAATATAAAATTAAAATCTTTTTTAAACTCATAATTTAATGATTTTATAAAGTACAAAAAACTTATGTACTTGAAGTTAATAATATTGTTGTAAGTGCTATTTGCTTTATCTTAATTGTTTTGCAGTTTATATGTATTTATTAATTTTTGGTATGCGTCATTTAATTTCAATACCTCATCATACCTAATACCTTTTGTGGTCATTTTTAGTGTACAACATTCATTAATTGCATCATGCTCAAAAAATAAAATGTAATTATTTTCATAAGCTTCTTGTAGAAAAGATTCCTTTTCCTGCATCGAAATTAAAGGTCTTGTGTCGTAAGAAGGTATATAAGGTATTGGAATATGTCCGGCTGATGGGATAAAATCGGCCATAAACACAATTATTTGATTTTTATATTTAATCAGGGGAATTATCTGCCCGTCGGTATGCCCATTAAATATTCTTAAGCTGATATTTTCAGAAAATTCGCCTTCTTTTGTAATAAATTTTAACATATTTTTTTCAAGCAAAGGGTGATAATTTTCATTAAAATAAGATGCACCCTCACGTGGATTGGGATTATTAGCCCATTGCCATTGCTGAAGTGAACACCAGTGCATTGCATTTTTAAAAACTGCTTCATAATCAGTATCATTTTTTATTAATGCACCACCGCAATGGTCATAATGCAAATGTGTAAATATTACATCGGTAATTTGTTCGGGTGTGTAACCTGCTTCTTTTAACGAATTTAAAAGCGAATAATTTCCTGTTAAATATTTAAAAGAATAAAATTTTTCACTTTGCTTATTTCCCATGCCAGTATCAATAAGAACTATTCTTTTGCCGTTATCAATAAGCAAGCAACGTTGTGAAATAGTAATTAAATTATTTTCATCAGCTTCACAATAATTTTGCCATATTGTTTTTGGAACAACTCCAAAACAAGCTCCGGCATCTGCTTTATAATTTCCTGCTTCTATCGAAAATAATTTCATTTATATGAGTAATTTATCAATATACGTTACTCTAAACTCCCAATTGATTTTTCAACTTCTTCGAGAATTTCACATGATTTTACTAATTCCTGCATATTTGTATGATCAACGTATAATGGTCTGTCAACATCTAAATAATCAACATGTTTTCTGATAACTTCCTTAGCTTTGTTCGTTCCACAACCAAATTTATAATCTCTTAAATCCATTGCTTGTGCTGCAGCCATAAGTTCTATTCCTAATATTCCATAAGCATTGTTTAATATTTGGAAGTTTTTTATTGCTGTGTTCATACCCATAGAAACAAAATCTTCTTGGTCGGCAGCAGCAGGTATAGATTGTATGGATGCAGGGCTAGAAAGTATTCTTTGTTCAACTATTAAATGGTCGGCTGTATATTGGCTTAACATCATTCCCGAAAACATACCTGCACCTTTTGTTAAGAAGGCTGGCAGCCCTACACTTAAAGCAGGATTATTGAGTCGGTTCATACGGCGTTCCGAAAGTACACAAACCATAGTGATTGCAGCGCCAGCCATATCCATTGGCAATGCTACAGGTGAACCTTGAAAATTTGCACCAGTTAAAGCTATATCTTCTTCAGGAATAAATATTGGGTTATCGCCAACACCATTTAATTCAGTTTCGACCTGCGATTTTGCATAATTAAGGGCATCGTGAGCTGTTCCAATAACTTGTGGTGTACTACGCATAGAATACGCATCCTGAACTTTGCATTTTATCTTATTTTCAGCTAAATCGCCTCCTTCACAAAGTTTGCGTATTGCACGTGCACTTCTAACTGCTCCTTTAAAACCTCTTAATTCGTGGATTAATGTATTATAAGGGCGCATATTGGCTTTAAGAGCTTCTAACGACATAGATGCAGCTATTTCGGCTTGTTTTAAAAAATTGTTAGCATCGTGTAAAAATATTGCCGACATTGCAGTTAGTAAGTTTGAACCATTTATTATTGACAACCCATCTCTCGCCATCAAACCTGGTATTGTTATACCTGCTTTTTCAAAAGCTACTTTCCCTTCATATAATTCTCCTTTGTAATATGCTTTACCTTCGCCCATCATAAGTAAGGCTATCTGCGACATAGGAGCAAGGTCGCCACATGCTCCAACCGAACCTTTTTGACAAACGTAAGGTGTAACACCTTTATTAAGCATCTCTACAAGAGTTAGTGTAATTTCGGGGCGGTTACCCGAATTACCGTGAGCGTGTACATTAATTCTGCCTAACATAGCAGCTCTAACATATTCAATTGGTGCTGGGTCGCCAATGCCTGCTGCATGATTATAAATCAAATACTTTTGAAAATCTTGTATTTGATCATCGTCAAGTCTGATTTCAGAAAACTCACCAATGCCGGTATTTATTCCATACATTGTTTCGCCTGCTTTTATTTTTTTCTCAAGCATTGCACGGCAAATTTTTATTCTTTCAATTGCTTCTTTGTGTAATTCAACTTTTTCGTAATGTCGGGCAACTTTAACTACATCGTTAATAGTAAGTCCAGAGCCTGTTACAATTAATGTCATTTATTTTCCTCCTAATTTTGTTTTTGAAAAATAATCTATATTTAATTTATTAATTGCAAATATATATAATATTTAACATTATAGTTAAATAAAATAATAAGAATGTGGGTGAGAATTTTTATGATGATGAATAGGATTAGTATTTGACACTATCATGAAAATGGTGCAAGCCTAAAAAATGGTGTAAGTTTAAAACAAAATGGTTCAAGGCTACAACAAAACCGTTCAAGGCT
>CAZDEU010000186.1:0-4643 GCA_964504265.1 uncultured Bacteroidales bacterium | reverse complement strand
TTAATGTTTGTACTGTTCCATTCGTATCAAAAAAATGAGCTTGTAAATCATTATAGCCCATAAAAGGGTTTTCTAAATTTAGAATCTCTGTTCTAACTTGTGTACCGCTACCAACACAATTATAAGCTGACATAGGCATTAAGAGCTTATCCCAGTTACCTTCAGCCGATATTGGTTTTAAATTATCAGTCTCATTGCTTGGCCAAACTTCAGAAGAAACCGTGCTTTCCAATACATCTCTTCCGATTTGCATATATGCGTATATGCCAGCCGATCCTTCAACCCTGCAACTTGCAGTATTTGAATATTGAAAATAGTCAATCTTATTATTAGAGCCAACCTGATGATTTTCTAACCATAAATATTGATTTGAACAATTTGTATTTTCTTTATATGGTAATTTTATTCTAATTGCATCACCTGTATTAACAAAATCTCTTAGAACAAAAGATTTATTACCATCAGACTGTTGAATGTCTGAATTTATATTATTTGCTACAATATAATATGAACTTGTATTATAAACAGGACTTTTCCAGTGCATACGCCAACGTTCATAACCATTGCAACTAACTAAACTGCTATTGTAACATCCCATTAAGCCATATCCACCCTGAAGACCAATTGATGAAACAGCAAAACTTGTCCCATAATGGTTGCCTCCAGAAGTATGAAAAGAATTATCACCAAATAATAAATGTGAAAGTTCATGTGTTACAATAGGGCAACCGTCAGAAATATCATTGTTGCCAACACCATTAATTGATGAAATATTAATATAATATAATGACCCGTTAATATTTATTTGATTTACAGACGGATAAGTTATGCGTGATTGCCCCTGCCCAATTTTAATTCCATTTTTTGCTAAATCTGGGTTTCTTAAATAAAACATAGCAAAATCAACTTTGTTATCACTATCAGAATCGTAATCACTTAGGCTATTATGATTATATAATGTACTTAACCCATTAACATTTATCAGTGTAATAGCTTTATTTATAATTTCAAATCTGTTAAAATAATTAGGATCAATAAAACTTGATTGTTTTATATTCACAATCACAAAGTCTCCAAGAATTATAAAATCACTAAAAGAAGATTCCTGATATAATCTTGTCATTAGTCCTTTATAAATTAATGATGGGGGAATATCTGTATCTAAAAAACCTGTTAAACTATTGCTCGAGGGAATTGCCTCATTATTAACTCCTTCATTTGAAGCAGAAGCCCAATAGCTAGTATAATCATTATAACAAGGATCACTACCCGGAGTTACATCCCATATTATATTTATAAATATATTTAATGAACGAAAAGTTTTTACCGGATTAAAATCTTTACCATCCCAACTGTGATAGTAACTTTTTTGTGGTATTGTTGCAGAATCAGTATAATAAGATTCCCAAACTATTAAATCCTGCGCTTTGGCGTAATTGCATAAATAAAAAGCACATAATGTTATAATAAATGTTTTCATAATTTTAATTTTTAATAAATTTTATATTAGAAATTAAATTAGTTTTATTATCAAGAATTTTTAGCAAATAAATACCATTTTTAAAAGAATTTAAATTTAGTCTTATATCATTTGTAAAATCAACAGATTGTACAATTTGCCCTAAAGAATTATATATAATGACATTTTTATTCGAAAAATCATTTGCTTGTATATTTAAAACGTCTTTAGCAGGGTTGGGATAAACTTTTATATTTTGTAGATTTGTTTTTTTATCAATATTAAGCCACACTAAATAGCAAGTATCATAAAATGTATTTTTATAAGTTAAAAAACCGTCTTTATATGAACATAATAAAAATACATTTGACAAAAAATCAAATGCATTAGGATTAATCTGATAGTCTATACCAAAGTTAGTACCTAAACCTTCAATAAATGTTAATTTTTCGTAATAACCTATATCTATAAATATGTTAAGTCTAACTTTTTTAAGACTATTTTCATAATATACAGAATCAACTATTGCTATTGTATCGTAATATATGCAATTGGGGTATATTCTGAAAGTATCGCCAACATTTAATGATAAATCCATTATTAATCTTTCCTGGTTATTATAAAACTCATATCCCCATACTTTCCCTGTAGTAGAGTCTTCTCTTATAAACACAGTATAATCTACTGTTGGGCAGTCTTGCCCTGAATAGCAAATTTTTTTATAAGTCTTTAAATCAATTACTGTATCTTTAATAGGATTTAGAATACATGTCCATGAAGATAAACTTAAAGTAAGTTCATTCCATTGAGTAGTTTGTTTCCCAAAAATAGATTTATATGGCTGTGATACAATATTTAAAGTAATACTGTTACAAAATAATATTACAATTAAATTTGCTAAAAATGTTGATGTTTTCATATCAGTTATATTACTCAGTTAATATCATTTTTTTAGTATCAACTTCTTTTCCATCAACAATTAAGGAATATAAATACATACCTGCAATTAATTCATTGCCTTGTATTGTTATTACAACATCTTTTTTATCGTTAACAGGAATTTTCTTTATTTGAGTGCCTTGCATATTATAAATGAATAATTCGGCAATACCTGTTTCTTCAGGAATATAACATTTTATTTTAGTTTCCTCAGCAAATGGATTTGGAGTATTCTGATATAATTTAGCTTTTGTACTATAAATTTCAGTTGGTGCATTTTGACCTGGCAATTGATTATTTAATAATGATTTATTTATTATTTCTGTTTGGCAACATGAATTTATTTCTTGTTTAAGTTCATTTATTGTATTGTTTTGTTGCTTAAGAACTTCAATCATTAATGGAATAAAACCAATATAATCAATCCCTAACAAGCCATCATCACTTTCATAAACGAGTTCAGGGTAAATTTTCTGAACATCCTGCGCTATATAACCATAATGGATTTTATCAATATATTTGTTTTCAATTTCAACGAATGTCGCTGTATCGTTAACAATTATGCCACTTTGTTTAAGTTCTTGCCTTGTTTTAAAATTATACTCAACAGCTTCCAGTTGATAAATACTCTCAAAATTATTTTTAGCTAATAACGATACATTTTTCTTAAGTCTTACATCAGACTGATAAGTAGTTGTATTTACAGTTAACACATCGGTTATTTTTACATCGCCATTAAAAAAACCAGCGTAGTTACCACCTGTACCCACAAAACCTCGCCCATACATTGCTCCAAATATTCCTGTTCCATTTCTGCTGCCAACTAACTGCCCACCTACTGCATAGTTATATCCACTTGTTGCATTGCCTGCTTTTGCAAAAATTCCGAGTGATTGTGCGTTATCTGGATTCGGATAATAGCAAGAAACCCATAATCCATGAGGTACAAAACTTGTTGATATAGGTGTGTTAAAAATATGAACACCATAATTTCGGTAACCATCATGGCTTGTAGATGAAAAATCAACCCAAAGCTTTGAGTAATTTACAGGATTAGGATTGTTTGCAATGGCAAAATTTCCAATAGATGACATCTTTAATTGAGCCATTGTTACATTACTAATTAATGAAATAGTAATAATAAATAAAGATAATTTTTTCATAATAATTAATTTTAATAGGATTAAAAATATATGTTTTCAAATATAATAAATATATTTTACTTTAATTTAAAATTTTCAAAATTTATTAAATTTTTTTTTAAAATATCCTTAATAATCTATAAAAAATTATAAAAAATGGTAAAAAACTTATTAATTTCATTGATATTAAATATCTTTTATGTAATAAAACCAATAAAATAGCTATTGATAATATCACAATAAATATAAAATTCTGAAAAAAATTACACTGTAAATTGCAGTTACAATAATTAATAATAAAAAATCAACCAAATTAAGGCATTGGCAATTTAATCATTAGCAATCATACTCACTACTATTAAGTCAATTTGAGATATAAAAACAAAAAATAATTTTGTAACTAAAAAAATATCTAAAAAAATTCTACTTTTGTTAAAGAAAAGAAGTTGATATATTTTATAGTTTATAATATGTTTTTTAAAAATAAATATTTTTTTGTTATTCTGATTTTGCTAAGTTTTTCTGCCTGTCGTTTTGTCGATTATTCCTTTGTTGGCGGCACTTTAGACCCTAAAATTGAAACTATTGCGATTAAATATTTTCCAAATAATGCTGATATTGTTCAACCAACGCTTAGCCAATCTTTTACTGAAGCTTTACGTGATAAATTTACCGGACAAACTCGTTTAAATATGGTCGAAAAAAGTGGTGATTTAAATATTGAAGGTGAAATCATTTCTTATTATACTCAACCTGTTGCTATACAAGGTGACGAAACTGCTGCTCTTAACAGACTTACTATTACTGTTAATGTCAGATTTATTAATACAATAAACAGTGAGCAGGATTTTGAATCAAGTTTTTCGCGTTATGAAGATTATGAAAGCAGCCTAAATTTGTCGGCTGTTGAAAATACTCTGATTCAACAAATTAATGAAACTTTAGTTGAAGATATTTTTAACAGAATTGTTGTAAACTGGTAATTATGAATAGTAAGCGTTTTTTTCAGTTATTAGACAATCCCTCTTTAGCAGGCGAAAGCGACATCGTTCTTTTAGAAAATATAATTAATGAATATCCATATTTTCAGCCAGCTTACGTTT
>CAZDEU010000185.1:0-4661 GCA_964504265.1 uncultured Bacteroidales bacterium | reverse complement strand
CACCACCTGCCCCAACAGCATTATCAACATATTCTTTATTAGCAGCATCTAAATTTTGAGTGCAGGTAGCGAGGTTAACAATTTTTTTGTTAGTCATATCAAGGGAGTCGGTAGCAGTGTGGTCGCCGAGATTGTCGCCTGCATTAGCCTGTACCCAACCCGAGCCATCAAAAAACCAAAATCCGTAATCGTTATCAATTTGATAAACTAATAAACCACGCACAGGATTTGTGATAGCAATTCGTTCAGTCTCGCTCATACGGGGAGTTAAAAAGCCTTTGTCGTTGCTGCTCACATCAAGCATAGCCGATGGGTCAGCAGCAGCACCGGTAGTGTTGATTGCTGTACCTTGAGAGAAACAATTTGCAGTTAACAGCAAAAAGTTAACAGTAAATAGCACTGTTAACAAACGTTTCGATAATTTGTATTGATTTTTCATTTTTGTAAGGTTTTGGTTAATATTATATTTAAAACAAGATATAAAGATAATATTTTTTTTATTTTTTTGATACTTTTTTTTATTTTTTTTGTATTTTTTTTGTATCACATTACATTTATAATATATGTAATAATATTAAATATATATAAATTTAAAAATAATTATAATACGTAATATTTTTTTATATTATAGAACACTTTATTAAATATAAGTTTGAACATACTCCAAAAGTAACAAAACAAAAAAAGTAATAGATTTGTATATTAAACAAGGGGATGCATCCCCTTGTTTATATAATTAATAGGAGCTACATTAAAAATTTTCTCAAATAAAGAACTCTTCGCAGCAAGCTCAAGTTCTAAATACAAATTATTTATTTGAAATAAATGTTTCAAAAATTAAATTACTTAATAATTCATATATTTTTTTTGAATATGAATTATCGGGAAGCATTTTTAAATGTTTATCAATAATAATTTTATCGCCTCTAATAGCGGGACCTGTTTGCGAAATAAAAGCCCCATTATCAATAGCTTTTTTAAAAGTTTCAGCTATTAATGGATGAAGTAAGTCTTTGTTTAAACCGTTTTCATCTAATATTTTTTCAGCATTATAAATCATAAAATTAGAGAAATTGCAGGCAAAGACCGCTGCAAGATGTAAAATTTTACGCTTTTCTGAATTTAAAATATTTGATTTCACATTAAGAGCCTGAGAAATTTCAAGAAGAAAATTTAATGTGTCATTATCAGATGCTTCAACAAAAGCAGGCATATTGTCAAAGCTGATGCTTATGTTTGTTGAAAAAGTTTGTAAAGGATAAAAAACCCCATATTTTGGTGAAATATTTTTTAAAATAGCCATTTCAACCGAGCCTGATGTATGAATTACAATATGTTGAGGTGAAATTAATTTTTCAGAAATATCCAATAAAACATTATCGGGGACAGAGATAATAATTATTGCAGTATTTTCAGGAATATTATAAATATTATTAATAGCAACACACTGTAATAAATTAGCGGCTTTTCGGGCATTTTCAATTTTTTGGCTGAAAACACCCGAAAATTTAAATCCTTTTTCTTTTAAGGCTAATCCAAGGTGTAGCCCAAGATTGCCACAACCAATTAAATATATATTATTGCTTGTTTCCATTATTTTGCAATTTACAAATAATATGTAAAATATTTATATTAAAAATTAATTTATTTTTAAATTATATATATTTATATTTCAATTATTATTATATTTGGTAAAAAGTATTTAAGAATAGAATGCACAAAATTAAGATTTTAATAGTTGATGACCATAATTTATTTAGGGCTGGTATAAAAACTATACTTTCGCATAATCCTCAGATAGAAATTGCAGGCGAAACAGATAATGGGGCGCAGGCATTAATAATGGCTGCTAAATTAAAGCCAGATGTAATATTGCTTGATTATGAAATGCCTCAATATAATGGTATTGATGTGGCTGCAAAAATTATAAAAGAAGTTCCTGCTTCCAAAATACTGATAGTTACTATGCACGACAGCGATTCTAATACAATTTTAAAAGCTGTTGAAATTGGAGTATTAGGTTTTATTTCCAAAGATTCGAGGCTTTCTGAATTTAATGCGGCAATTACTACAGTTTATAATGGCAAAAATTATTATAAAGATAGCATTTCAAATATAATAACTCCACATCTTGTTGCATTTAAGCAAAATAAAAGTATTGATAATATTGAATCGGGGCTGTCGCGTCGCGAATATGAAATTACAAAACTTATTGGTGAAGGGTATAATAGTGCAACAATAGCTGAAAAGTTATTTATTAGCAAGCGAACTGTTGAAGTCCATAAATTTAATATTCTTAAAAAAATTAATGGAAGAAGTACTGCAGATATTGTTAAATATGCTATTAAAAATAAAATTATTAAATATTAATTAGAGTTTGTTAAATAATGGTTATAAATTATTTTTAGGTTCTATTATATATATATTCAAAAAAATATCAATTTAAAATAGTAATCTCAGTCAAATATATTAGGGGCTCGACAAACACATATTTTGCTTTTAAAATTCAACTTTCATCTAACAAGAACTTAACAACCTTATTATCATGATAGTTCGTTTGCTTTAGCGCATTTACAGAATGTGGGAGAGTCTTTTAACATTATAATCTTTAGCCTTTAATCATTATCAGCATCATTTTAAATTTTGCTGGTGCATTAAGAGCGTGAGGAACATTGGCGGGCATTATAATAAATTGACCTGCATTTAATAAATTTTTCTTTCCATCAATAATAATTTCAGCTTGTCCGTCTAGTATCTGAACCATAGCATCGAAAGGGGCGGTATGTTCACTAAGTTCCTGATTTTCGTCAAAAGCAAACAATGTTATATTTCCAGTATCAGATTTATGAATTATTCTGCTAACAATTGATTTTGGGGAATAACCAATTTCGTTTACTGCTTCAAACACATTTGAATTTTCAAAACTATTTGTATTCATAATTGTCAATTTTTATAAAATGGGGCAACATTAATGTTGCCCCAAGTTTGGGTTAATACTCAGTTCAAAAACATTTTAATATCTTCGTCAACACTCCCGATAGGAGCAATTCCAAAATTTTCGACCAACACCTTAGTTACATTAGGAGATAAGAAGCCTGGTAAGGTTGGTCCAAGGTGAATATTTTTCACGCCAAGGAATAATAGCGCTAATAATACAATAACAGCTTTTTGTTCGTACCATGCAATATTATAAGCTATTGGCAATTCATTAATATCGTTTAGTTTGAATACCTCTTTTAATTTAAGAGCAATAACTGCAAGGGAATAAGAGTCGTTGCACTGGCCAGCGTCCAAAACACGTGGTATTCCACCAATATCACCTAATGGGAGTTTATTATAACGATATTTTGCACAGCCAGCAGTTAAAATAACTGTATCTTTTGGCAGAGCTTCAGCAAATTGAGTATAATAATCGCGTGATTTCATTCTGCCGTCGCAACCAGCCATTACAAAGAATTTTTTGATAGCACCCGATTTAACAGCTTCAACAATTTTATCGGCAAGTGCAATAACCTGATTATGAGCAAAACCACCAATTATTTCACCATTTTCAATTTCAGTAGGTGGTTTAGTTTTTTTAGCATGCTCAATAATTTCAGAAAAATCCTTCATGCCATTATCTGGTCTTTCGCCAATATGTTTAAACCCACTGAATCCTGATGTACCTGTAGTGTAAACTCTGTCGGCATAAGTAGAGTTAGCAGAAGGAGGTACAATACAATTAGTTGTAAATATAATAGGTCCGTTGAAAGTTTCAAAATCTTCGCGTTGATGCCACCATGAGCTGCCATAATTACCAACTAAGTTGTCATATTTTTTAAGTTCAGGATAATAATGAGCGGGTAACATTTCGCTGTGAGTATAAACATCAACGCTAGTACCCTGAGTTTGTTTCAACAAATCTTCTAAATCCCTTAAATCGTGACCTGAAATAAGAATAGCAGGATTATTTCTAACTCCTGTTTTCACTTTGGTCATTTGAGGAGAACCATAAGCAGAAGTGTTAGCTTTATCAAGCAGAGCCATTACTTCTACTCCGAATTTTCCACATTCTAAAACCATTTCAACGAGTTCGGCAACAGTAAGCGTATCATTAGTAGTAGAGAGCAATGCTTTTTGCATAAAAGCAAATATGGCATTATTTTTATAACCAAGATTTAAAGCATGCTCAGCATAAGCTGCCATGCCTTTAACGCCATAAGTTAATAATTCACGTAAAGATCTTATGTCTTCGTCTTTAGTTTCTAAAATACCAACTTTTGGAGCTTTTTCTTCAAATTCAGCAATTGTGTGAGCATTCCATTTAGCTGCTTCGGGAAGTTTTGTAGCATTAATAGAAATGTTTTTTTTCTCAATTTCAGACAAGAATTGTTTTTTCAACTCCATACCTTTTTGAAGTTGTTTATAAAAACGTTCTTTATCGAAATTTGCATTAGTAATAGTCATAAAAAGGCTTTCCATAATATAACTATTAACAAGTTCGTTTTCATAAGCTTTTTCTCTTGCTTGTACAGCATAAGCAGATAAGCCTTTAGTAAAATAGACCAAAAGGTCTTGCATACGGGCTACATCGTCTGTTTTTCCGCAGACACCCTTGATGGTACAGCCTGTTCCTTTGGCTGTTTCCTGACATTGATAACAAAACATGTTCATTTTTCTTG
>CAZDEU010000184.1:0-4670 GCA_964504265.1 uncultured Bacteroidales bacterium | reverse complement strand
CTGTTTATGCTAATACTGATGGCTCAACTACTGAAACTGAACAGTATGCTTCAATATCTACTGCTATTAATAGCACAGCTCTTGATTTTGTTAATGTTAAGGATGGTACTTATTCAGAAACTGCTCTTTTTGATACTCCTTTCGCTAATAATAATCTTGTAGTCTTAGGTAAAGGTGCTTCTAAACCTGTTATTACTGATGGAATAAGATTTTTAAATAGTGGAAATATATCAGATATTACCATTAATAATTTCTATATTAAAGGTTCTGCAGGTGCTTCTCCTTTAGATAATGTTATTACATTGAGGCAAGATGGTTATATAAATGATTTTTATATGTATGACTGCGTTATTGATGGTGAAGATTCTCTTGATAGAAGGGGCTTTAGAGGTGGCAGACTTAGCGGTGAATTAGTTTTCGATAATAATCTATTTAAGAACATACTTAATTGGATGGTGTTTGATAATGAAGCTGCTGCTGGAAATCCTTATTCAAATATTACATTTACTAATAACGAAATTACTGATTGTAATGGTACTGTTGCTATAAAAGGTAATAGTGGAGATAATACCGACAAAGTAATGGTTTTTGGCAATACATGGTCAAATATTGGTGATAATAATAGTTTAACAGGTGATCAATGGGCTGCTATTGAAATTACTAATGTTGATAGCTTGGAATTTTATTCAAATTGGATAAGTGATGTTGTTGCTGGTAATGGGGGCGAGGGACAGGCATTACAGATTTCTAATATTGGAAACATTGAAATTCATAATAATTTTATGAAAGATAATTCACAAGGTGTCTTGTTGTATGGTAGTTCGCCTATACCTAGTGGCTTTATTTCTGAAAATTATTTGTCAGGAAATATTGATTATGCTATCAATGTAGATGCTTCTGCTACTGGTGGTCCTCTTAATGCTGAATGTAACTGGTATGGTACCGCCGATAATGCTCAAATAACTACTCTTATTTTAGGTAATGTCGATTTCTTACCATTTTTAGGTGGTGGTGTGGATGTTGATAATGACACAGCTACTGGCTTCCAACCTGCTAATTGTTGCTGTGCTGTTTATACTGTTTATAATCCAGTAACTGGCGATCACTTCTGTGAATTGCAGTCTGCTATTAATTCTGCTAACTATGGCGACCAAATATGGGTTGATTCTGGAACTCATTTCCCTTCACAAGATGTTTCAGGAAACTCTAATCCCGCTAATCCCAGAACTAAAGCTTTTAGATTAAAAGATGGGGTTGAATTATATGGTGGTTTTACTGGTTCTGAAACTGCTCTTTCGCAACGCGATTGGAAAAATAATAAAACTATTTTAAGTGGTAATATTGGTAATGTTAACGATAGTACTGATAATTGCTATCACGTCTTTCACCACGAAAATATTACTCTTTCAAATTCTACTATTCTTGATGGATTTACTATTCAGGGTGGTGTTGCTAACAGTACAGCCAAAGATATTAATCAAAAAGGTGGTGCTATGCTTAATATTACACCCGACGGCGAAATAAGTCCTACAATTCAGAATGTTACTTTTGCAAATAATGTTGCTTATGAAGGTGGTGCCGTTTATAATGATGGTCTTAATACTAAACCTCAATTTTTAAGCTCAATTTTTGCAGGTAATAAAGCTGTTGAAAATGGCGGTGCTTTATATAATAATAATAGTAGTGCTCCTGTTTTTGTTAATGCTTTGTTTAGTGGTAATAACTCCGAAATAATGGGTGGTGCTATGGTTAATAATGATGGTAATCCTGAAATTATTAATGCTACTATTGCCGGAAATATAGCTGATAATGGTGGTGCTGTTGCTAATATCGGTAGTTCGCTGCCTCTGATTTATAACTCTATCTTCTGGGATAATGTTGGTATTACTTCTGGTAATCAATTTTATGTTGGAGCTAATAGTACTGTAACTCTTGATTATTGCCTGTATAAAAATGATGCCAACGATGTTTATTTTGATGCAAAAGGCACTCTAAATGCTACTAACAGCATTAATTCAGACCCCTACTTCCTTAACCCTCTTTATCCCACTGTTTCAAATACTCCTAATACTTCAGGCGATTATAGAATAGTTGATTATTCGCCTGCTGTTGATGGAGGCTCTAATGTATATGTACCCGTTGGAATTACTACTGATATTTTGGGCAATGATAGATTCCTTGATGGAACTACTGGGGCTTCAGGTGGAACAGTTGATATGGGTATGTTTGAACTTGATAAAAATAATAGCCCTCTGCCTATTACTTTGTTATCGCTAAAAGCTAATGCTATTGATAATAAAAAAGTTGATGTCATTTGGAAAACTGCTTCCGAAACCAATAATGATTATTTTGTAGTCGAAAAAAGTAAAAATGGTATCAACTTTATTCAGGTGGGAATTGTTAAAGGTGCTGGTAATAGCAATATTGTGCTAAACTATAACCTTATTGACGATTCTCCTTATCAGGGCGTTTCTTATTATCGTTTAAAACAGGTTGATTATGATGGTGCTTTTACCTATTCTCATATTGTTGCTGTTTTAATAAAATCTGAAAATACTCCTTCAGTACTCGTTTATCCTAACCCTGCTCCTCAAGATGGCTTCAAAATTCATTTATTTGATTTTGATTGTGCTAAAGCTATAGTGGAACTTAATTCTGCTACTGGATTAAAAGTATTTGAAAGAGTTTACAGCGTAGAGAATAATAGCGTTATTGATATCAAATGGGATAATGTTTTGCCTGTTGGATTATACTTTGTTAACATAAGATGTGACTCTAAGTCTTATAATCAAAAAATTATTATTCAATAGCTTTTTATCCTTACTTTTTAGGGTATATTTTATCGCTAAATTTCTAAAATATACCCTTTTAGTTATACAAAAACTTTAATATATAGTATATATGCGTAGTTTTATATTATTGTTTTGTTTTACAATTATATACTCTTTTACAAATTTATATTCTCAGGGATTAGTTAATAATGGAGCTGAAATTTCAGTTACTGATGGTGCTTTGCTCGCTATTTGTGGTTACGATGCAAATTATATTAATTTGAACGACGGCTTTTATGATGGTGTTATTGAACTTGCTGGAAATATTGAACTGAAAGGCGATTGGATTAATAATTCTTTGTCGGGTGTTTTTACTGGCGATTTAACTGATGGAAATGTCGTTTTTTCGGGCAATGAGGAGCAGTTTATTTCAGGTATGCAGGCAACTGATTTCGAAAATCTTGTAATTGATAAATCTGACGTTCTGAAACTTAATTCTCAATTATCTTTTATTCATGGTGATTTTTTGATTATTCATGGTAGTTTTGATTTAAATAATAATATTGTAACTGTTTCTGGTAATTGGGAAAATTATGATTCTTTTGACGCTAATAATGGTACTGTTATATTTAATGGTAACAATACCCAAAAAATATATTCAGGTAATTGTAATTTTTCTGAAATCGTTTTTAATAATTCTTTTTATGGCTATTATGATGTTGAAATTTGTCAGGATATTGTAATTGATAAATATGCTGAGTTTACTAATGGTATTATTTTTTCTTCAAATAATTCTGATATAATTTTTAGTAATAATGCTTTGTGTAATGGTGGTTCTGATTCAAGTTTTATTTGTAGTGTTGTTACAAAAATGGGCGAAGGTGATTTTGTTTTTCCAACCGGATGCGTTAGCGATTCTGCTCTGATATGGGCTCCTCTCGAAATTTCTTCTCTTGCTATTAACGATATTTTTATATGCCAGTATTTTGATACTGCCGCTCCTAATAATTTGGGATCTGCTAATATGTCTGCCGGCTTACACCACGTTAGCGGCGTCGAACATTGGATGTTAAAACAAATTTCAGGTTCTACATCTCCTCATATTACTTTGTATTCAAAAAATAATTTAAGAAGTGGAATTATTAATCCTAACGATATTGTAGTTGCTGTTTATAATGATAATTTGCTTTTATGGGAAACGCTCGGTGGCTCTTTTGCTGATTCTGCAAATTCTGGTTTTATTTTATCAGATATACCTTATAACAAAGGTACTTTTTATACTTTTGGAACTAAACATAATTCTAACCCTTTACCTGTCAGCCTTTTAGATTTTAATGCCCAGTGTTTCGATGAGTATATTGAAATTAAATGGTCTACTGCTTCTGAATGTAACAGCGATTTCTTTATTCTTGAAAAAAGTTTTGATTTAATAAATTGGGAATTTGTAGACAAAATACCTGCTGCAGGTAATAGTAATCAACTTAAATTTTATTCTGTTTTTGATGATAAAAATAGTATACCTTATATTATATATTACAGAATTAAACAAATCGACATTGATGGCAATGAAACTGTTTTTAATCCTGTTGATATTAGATGTTACAATAATGATTTAAGTGTTAGTGTTTTTCCTAATCCATTTGCTGATGAATTATATATTAAAATAAAAGGGGTTGATGGTGGTCATTTTGCTGTAAAAATATTTGATATAAATGGTAAAATAGTGTATTCAAAAATATTTAATTCCTCAGATTTAAATTCTCTCTATATTAATTTTGAAAATAAACTTTCTAATGGAATTTATTTTATTTTATTTGAATTTAATAATAAATTAGTTAAATTTAAACTTATAAAAAATTAAATTTATATTTAAAATAATCATTTTTATTTATATATTTT
>CAZDEU010000183.1:0-4760 GCA_964504265.1 uncultured Bacteroidales bacterium | reverse complement strand
CCGCCGCTTGCAGTAAGGGTAATGGTGTCGCCAAATTTAATGCTTTGGTTAAAGCCTGCATCTGCGTTGGGTAATGGGTTTACGGTAACAATAACGTTGTCGGTTGCGGTGCAATTATTTAAATTTGTAACTGTTACTGTATAAGTTGTAGTAAAGTAAGGATTAACGTATATAGTAGAAGCGGTATCGCCTATATTCCAATAAAAATTACCACTACCAGATGCAGTTAAATATGTTGTATCTCCAATACAAATAGATTTATCAATACCCGCATCTGCTGTTGGTAATTGATTTACAGTAATTGTAACGCTGTCGGCGGCGGAACAGCCGTTGTCGGTTACTGTTACATAATATGTTGTAAGTGAGGTTGGGTTAACATTTATTGCAGAGCTTGTATGACCTTCGTTCCACAAATAAGATGTTCCACCGTTTGCCGTTAATGTAAGAGTTTCACCAATACATATACTTGTGTCGTTGCCTGCATCGGCTAATGGCAGTGGAATAACGGTAACAATAATAGTGTCGCTTGCAAAACAACCGCTTCCGTTAGTTATTTTAACCCAGTAAACAGTTGTTGTATCGGGAATAATTTCAATAAAAGATGTAGTATCGCCCGTACTCCATAAAATGCTGCCTGTTCCTATTACTCTTAGAGTGTCTGTTGTTCCTTCGCAAATAATATGGTCGGCACCTGCGTTTGCAACGGGACTAATATTTAATGTAGTAACTTTTACAAAATCAACGGCACTGCAACCGTAGCTGTTCCAGCCCGTAACGCTGTAAGTAGTAGTGCTGTCGGGTGCAACAATAATGCTTGCCGTTTGTTCGCCTGTACTCCACAAATAAGTGTCTCCACCTGTAGCAATAAGAGTGTCGGCAATACCCGAGCAATACAGAGTATCATCGGTGCCGGCAAAAACCTGTGGTAAAGGATTTACAGTTACTATAACAGTATCTGTTGATACGCAACCAAGACTATTAGTAACGCTTACTATGTAAGAGGTAGTAGTATCGGGGCTAACAGTAATGCTTGCCGCAGTAGAATCTGAGTTCCATAAATACGAAACACCGCCGCTTGCGGTAAGGGTTACTGAACTGCCAAAGCAAATCGTTTCGTTGAGTCCTGCATTTGCGAGAGGCAATACGCTAAGCTGCACAGAATCTTGTTCGCTACAGCCAAATTCGTTTGTAACGGTTACATAATACCAGTTAGTACTGTCGGGGTTAACAATAATTGTTGCCGTAGTATCGCCTGTGTTCCATAAATAAGCAACACCACCGCTTGCGGTAAGAGTGTCACTTTGCCCGTAACAAACACTTGAGTTTTGACCGGCATCGGCTATTGGAAGTGTGTTTACTGTTACTCCCACATTGTCAATAGATTTACAGCCGTTGCTGTCGGTAACAGTTACTGTATAAATAGTTGACACATGAGGCGAAACTTTTATAAAAGCTGTATCTTCGCCTGTGTTCCATAAATAATCAATGCCACCACCGGCGTTAAGCGATACCTCTGAACCAAAACACATAGATGTATCATTGCCTGCATCAGCCAAAGGAAGGTTAAATACCGTAACAGTTATTGTATCTAACAAAACACAACCATGCTCGTTAGTAACAGTAACCCAGTATTTAGCTGTACTGTCGGGGTAAACATAAATATTTTCAAGCATGCTGCCTGTACTCCACAGGTAACTACTGCCACAACAAGCATTAAGATGAGCATAACCGCCTTTACAAACGCTTGTGTCGCCCTTTATTGCAGATAGAGGATAAAGAGTGTTTACTGTAAGCGATATTGAATCGTTATCAATACAGCCATATTCGTTAGTAACAGTAACTGAATATGTTCCCGATACTGTTGCAATAATTGAAGATGTAGTATCATTAGTATTCCACAAGTATGAGCCTTGTGAACTCACAAATAAAGTATCTGCTTCGCCTTCGCAGATGATATTATTATCGTCTGAGCCGCTAATTTTTGCAGAAGGGCAAATGGCTGCAACCGAAAGGTGGTGTGTTATGTCGGCAGGGAGATTTTCACCCATAGAACAGGTAGCAGTGTTTGTAGAAGTATTAACATTTCCGCCTTTTTTGAGACCGGCAATGGAATCCCATCTTGTAGCAAATAATAAGTTTTCATTACCCGAAATATCATCTTCATTATAATTATATTGAAAATAGCCAACAGGATCTAAAAGATTTGTTACAACAACCTCCCAGTAACGGTTTGTACCATCAAAAGTAGTTTGATGTGGTTCAATAGAGTTGATTAACCTAACAGTCATGTAGCGGTCATAAGGCGTACTTCCGTCAAAATCTGAAAGGTTAACATAAAGAGGCATGCAATGTTCATTATCGCTACTAACAGGAAAAACAAAACTAGTATCGGAATCGTTAATATATTTTCTTACACCGCCTATGCCGTTTGTTTCAATATAACTTAAGTTGCTATAACCTGAAACTTTAGTAGATCCATTTAAATATACATAGTTTGTATCCGTTAATATATAACCTTTTGTTAATATCAAAGAATCCGTAATAAATAGATTCTTTTCTAATCGCACCACACTACTTGGTTTATCAATTTGCAATTTACCAAGTTGAATATCAGAAGGGAAATTTGATGCTTTAATAAATTGGGTTTCATTTCCTGTTAATTTTATTTTACCTGAGTGACCCCATGAATTTATAAAACCACTATCAGCAACAATATTACCTTTTATATTATAAACAATATTATTTACTGAAAACTGAGAAAAATTTCTTACAATCAAATCTCCATTAATAATACTTTCAGAACTGTTATAATCATTAAGATTAAAGAGAACTTCCCCTGTACCATTACCTCCAATATTCAAATCACCTTTAATTTCAGCATACCAGTAGCTGTAAGGATAATTATTTTCAACATTCCACACCTGAGAAGTGTAATTTTCAAAAATTAAATTTGGATAAACGGGTGAATGCCAGTCGTTTGCAAAAGGATTATCTGTTCCTGTTTTTCTATATATCCAGTTTGCATTATCAGGTATATTAAAAATAAAATTTTCATAGCGAGAATACCAATTTTGTTCAGATGTACTTCTTGTTCGCACCAACGTTGCCTCTTCGCTCATTTTCCAACTTGCATAATCTAACCATTCTATCGCATTAGGGCCTGTGTCTTCAAAAATTCCATCATTACCTTTAATATATAAATCTACACTATCACCATCATTTATATATAAGGTGTTATTGTTATTGTCGCCATAAATTAAAGTACCTTCAACTATTACTTCATCAATAGTATCGTTTGTATTTATTGTAACAATAGTACCACTACTTATAGTTATTGATTTACAATGATAATTGGGACTTATGGGTGCATTTACCCAGTATTCTTCATCCTGTGACATTTCCCATATAGAGGGGCTTTCCCAATTACCATTTTTATTGCTTTTAAAGTGGCAAGTTGTAGGATTAAATGTACCTTGTATGTTAATGTTATCAATTGCAATAGCTGAATATGTACCACCACCCGAACCAATAACCCATGTTGCCCATCTCAACTGGACAACTTCATTGTTATCAACTTCCGAAGGTAATTCAAGTTCATCGAACCCTTCGTCAAATCCATAGGTATAATCAAAGTCAGTACTGTCATGTAAAAAAATACTACCTTGTACGCTTGTCCATTCTCCAATTGTATCAGTTCTGTATTGCAGCACAACACCTGTAGCCTTATGCCCTGATAACATTTTTACATTATAAGAAACTTTTATATTTAAAACACCTGTAGTCATTATAGACAAAGCACATTGATTGGTTCCGTTAATGGTATCAGCACCTGAAACTTGTATATAGAATTTAGCATTGTCATAATCCTCTAAAAAACCATAACATCCTGCTGTGGCTTGAACTGAGGTAGCCTCATTAATAATTGCATCTCCGTTAGAGACGCTTGCTTCCGCACTGCTCAGACTTGTCATTGGTGCATCTGAAACCGTCCATGCTGCCATGCCGGTCGGCATAATTGTAAATGTTTCCCATCCAAAATCTTGTTCATAACGTAATTGCTGAGGTGTGGGATTTGTTTGTGAAAACACATTTGACGTTTGATATATTATAACATTGAATAACATAAAAAACAATACGAATAATTGTAATTTTTTGATTATCAAATTATTAAATTTAAATTTAAATATTTGTATTATAGATGCTAATAATTATTTTTATTGTTAACCTTAAAAATTAAATTTTTTAAAAATATATTTTTTATGTTCGTTAACTTAGAAGTTTTATTCTTTAAATTATTACTTAAAGCCTGTATTCTAAACAAAACCTATTATTTATTTAGATTTTTAAAAATTAATGCCCAAATATAATCAATAAAACACAAAAAGTCAAGTAAAATTAAATTTATTTTATAAATAACTCTGTTTATAGAAATAAAAATAGCTAAAACAGGGAATTTAGATATTATAACAATTGCTAAATAAAAAGATGTAGTTGGACATATGTATTCAGTAGTTATGATATTTTATTGCCTCTTGTTGTATAAATTGGAATTTAAAAGTAATTAAAAAAGTTACAAAACCTGCTTACTACATTACTACGTTACTACATTTTTTACTTTTATAAGATGTTTTGTAGTAATGTAGTAATCTTGTAGTAAGGATAATAATATAAGGTTACTACACGGAAAGGCTTGTATAATATGGGATTGGTGATTTTGTAGTAATGTAGTAAGGTTAAAATGGATTTTTTATAAAATTTAT
>CAZDEU010000182.1:0-4764 GCA_964504265.1 uncultured Bacteroidales bacterium | reverse complement strand
GCAACAACAGAAACACCAATCCAAATAGCAAAAGCATAAAAAGAAGCAGCATAAGCATAATCTCTTTCGCGCGGCTGCAAGGGATATTGATTCAAATAAAGAATTATTGCAATACCAGTCATAAAAAACAAGAGAGCAACAACAAGAGTATCTCTCGGATGATTATTAAGATGAAAAAAGAAACCAATAAGACCAAGTACAAGAGGAATAAGATAAAACTTATTATTAGCTTTATTGTTAGTCATAGAATCAGGCAAATCAGATTGAGGTCCCAGCCTGCTTTCGTCGAGCCATTTTATACCGCTTATCCAGTTTCCGTCGAGTAAACCTCCATGCCCTTGCAAATCATTTTGTCGTCCGGCAAAATTCCACATAAAATAACGCATATACATATGTCCGCCCTGATATAAAAACAAAAATCTTAAATTTTGAGCAAAGCTTGGTTTTCTCTTATTATCAGGGTCATTTTTAATACCAGCCCATGATTTATATTCACTGATATGCCTTTCCTGCTGCGACCACATACGTGGGAAATAAGTGCAGTAAGCAGGGTCGTAATTAGGAACAGATTTTTCTCTTTTATCAATAATAACATATTTACCTGATTTGTTATCTTTTCCGTAAACAGGATTTCCGTCAATATATGGATTATTGGCAACTAAAGGAGCATTATAATAATTACCATAAAAAACAGGCCAGTCGCCGTATTGCTCTCTATTAAGATACGAAAGCAATGAGATTGCATCTTTAGGACTATTTTCATTTATTGGAGTACCTGCATTAGACCTTATTATCAACATCAAAAAAGAAGAATAACCAATAATCAAAAAAGTAATACTAAGCAAAATTGTATTTAAAGCAGCTAAATTATTCTTTAAAAGCCAAACAATTATAGCTAAACCTGATAAAATTAAAAATCTTACAAAAAAGTTGCCCACCGAAGAAGATTCAAATAAAATCAATAAAGCAAGTATAGTAGAAGGAATAATAAAAGCAATTATTTTAGATTTATCTGGAGAATAAGTAGCTCTTATACCAGTTATTAAGGTTGCAATCAATAATAATGCAAAAAACACAGTTCCGGTATTAAACGGCAAACCAATATAATTTACAAATAAAAGTTCACTATATGCAAACAAATTAACTAATTCGGGAATTATTCCGCTCATAATAAAAGCAAGAATAAGAAAACTAAGAACAAGAGCAGTTAAAGAACCTTTTATGCTTGGCTTTTTGAATTTTTTAAAATAATAAATCATAGTAATAGCAGGAATGGCAAGCAAGTTAAGCAAGTGAACGCCAATAGATAAACCTATTAAGAAAACTATTAATATCAACCATTTATTTGCCAGTGCTTCATGTTCAATTCTTTCCCATTTTAAAATAGCCCAAAAGACTATTGCAGTAAAGAATGAAGAAGTAGCATAAACTTCGCCTTCAACAGCCGAAAACCAAAACGAATCGGAGAAAGTATAAGCTAAAGCACCAACTAAACCACTGCCAATAATAACAATAGTATTATTTTCGGCAAGTTCTCCTTTAAATTCAATTATTTTGCGAACTAAAGCAGTAATGGTCCAAAAAAGGAATAATATTGTGAAAGCACTCATCAAAGCCGACATAGTATTAATCATTCTTGCAACAAGTGTAACATCGCCAAAGGCAAACAATGAAAAAAATCGGCCAAGCAATTGAAATAAAGGAGCTCCTGGCGGATGACCTACCTGTAATTTATAAGCGGTTGCAATATATTCGCCGCAGTCCCAAAAACTTGCAGTAGGTTCGGAAGTAATAATATAAACAGCACTTGCTATTAAAAATACTAACCAACCAAATAAATTATTTAATTTTTTGTATTTATTCATTTATCTATAATAAATCAAAGATAGTCGTTAAAATATTGTTCAATTTTACGGTATAGATGTAAAGCAGCCCTGCCTCTGTTATTGTGAGGTTGATTAGGATAAACAAAATAATCTACTAATTTACCTTCATCAATAAATTTCTGAACAAGCGACAAGCTGTTTTGCCAAACCACTGTTGAATCCATAGCACCATGAATAATTAGCAATCTGCCTTCCAAGTCTTTAGCGTAATCCATGAGTGAAGAATTTTCATAACCTTCGGGGTTTTCTTCAGGTGTATCCATATATCTTTCGCCATACATTACTTCGTAATATTTCCAATCGGTAACAGGACCGCCGGCTATTGCAGCTTTAAACAATCCAGGGTTTTTAAGCATCATAGTAATAGTCATAAAACCACCGTAGCTCCAACCATGAATACCTATTCTGCTTGCATCAACATAATCTTGTTGTTTTAAAAATTCTATACCAAGTAATTGATCAGCCATTTCGTTTACACCAAGGTTTCTGTGAATTACTTGTTCAAAATCAGCACCCCTGCGTGAAGTCCCTCTATTATCCATTGTAAAAACAACATAACCTTGTTGAGCCATATAATTCTGAAATAGTCCAGCACCACCAAGCCACTCATCAGTAACAAGTTGACTATGAGGACCACCATAAATATAATAAAAAACAGGATACTTTTTACCGGCAGCAAAATTTGCTGGTTTTATAAGGCGACAATATAAATCGCTGCCATCTTCAGATTTTAAAGTAAAAATACTTGTTTCGCCCATATCATAAGAGGCAAGAGGATTTTTACTGTTCAACAAAGTTCTTATAAGCCTTCCGTTATTTGATGATAAGTCATAACGATTTACAACATCTTTGCTATTGCTAAACTGGTCTATAAAAAATTTAAAATCGGGCGAAAATACTGCTTGGTGAGTACCATTTATATTAGAAACTCTATTAATTTGTTTGTTTTTAAGATTAACTGAATAAATATCCTTACCAATAAGATTATCTTTATTAGCAGCAAAATACATATTTTTATTATCAGCATCAAAACCTAAAATTTCATCAATTTCCCATTTGCCTTTAGTAATTTGACCTAGTAAATCACCTTTTGTATTGTACAAATAAGCGTGAGTGTAGCCGTCTCTGCGGCTTAACCAAATAAAGTTTTCGGAATTATTATTTAAAAAATACAAAGGATGTTGAGGTTCTACATATTTATTATTTTTTTCTTCAAAAAGAGTAGTAACAAAACTGCCGTCAGTAGCATTATATTTATTTAATTTAAAATGATTCTGACCTCTGTTTAAAACAGCAATATAAATAAATTTTTCGTCGGGGCTCCACGAAATGTTAGTCAGATATTGCTCGGCAGGCTCTCCTGTATTCAGAAAAGTAGTTTTGCCAGTATTAACATTATAAACTCCAAGTGTAACATGATGACTTTTTTGTCCTGCCATCGGATATTTATTATTAAACAATTGAGCAGGAGTTGGAGTAATTTTAACAAGAGGATAATCGGTAACCATAGTTTCGTCCATTCTGTAAAAAGCAATATAATTAGCATTTGGTGACCAAAAGATTCCTTTTTCAATACCAAACTCCTGACGATGAACTGATTTGCCATTCACAATGCCCCATTTGCCATCATCAGTAATTTGTTTTTTAATATTATTATCAGAAAAATATAAGTTATTACCAATGGTATAAGCTATTTTCAATGTATTTTTATGGTATTCGAGATTTTCAGCAGTTTCATCAATTTCAGAAATCATATTAAGAGTTTTGTCTTTAATATTGTATAAATAAACGATATTTTTTGCCGTAAAGTAGAAAGAATTTTCACTGTTCCATTCCACTGGAGGAAAATATCTTAATTCATCTTTATTAAGATTTAGGATTTTTTTGTTTAATTCTTCAAGGGTAACTACAACTTCTTTTTTATCGTTTTTAACATTAGCTTTTAAAAGAGTATCATTACTTATCATAGTAAAAGAAGAATTGTCAGCCCATGCTATATTATCAATATATTCGGGGTAAACAGCAGCATTAGTAAAAGGGTCTTCAATTTTTAAATATTTGTTTTGAGCAGTTAAAACATTGCAGGCAAACAAAAACAGAATGGATAATAATGAAGTTTTAATAAGTTTACTGTTAATCATATAAATTTTAATTTAAAGATTCAAGAATTTTTTAAAAGATTAAGAAATAGAGTGAATAACGTCAGAAATTTCGCAAATGAGTTCTGGATTTTTTTCAAAAGCATTTCCAATTACAACAATATCAGCACCATTTTCACATGCTTTACGAGCATCTATGGTTGTTTTGATTCCTCCGCCCACACATAAAGGTAAATCAACTGAATTTCTAACATCAGAAATTACTGATAAGGGGACAGGGAATGAAGCACCACTTCCGGCTTCAAGATATATTAATTTTAATCCGAGCATTTCGCCAGCTATAGCAGTTGATACAACTAAATCGTTTTTATCTTCGGGTATGGGCATAGTATTGCTAACATACTGTACACTTGTTACTTTTCCTCCATTAATAAGAATATAAGCGGTTGGAATAACTTCCAGTTTACTTTTACGAATAACACCGGCCGATTCAACATGTTTACCTATCAACATATCCGGATTTCGACCCGAAATTAATGACAACAACATAATACCGTCAGCTTTATTGCTGATTTGCATAACGCCACCCGGGAATAGTATTACAGGAATATTACAATTAACTTTTAAAGCATCAATACAAGATTCAATATTGTCGGCGGTCATTAAACTTCCACCAATCAAAATAATATCAACTTTAGCCTTGTTGCACAATTTTGCAATTTCAGCTACATTTTTTGGAGTATTATTGTCAGGGTCAATTAATACAGCTAACATTTTAC
>CAZDEU010000181.1:0-4787 GCA_964504265.1 uncultured Bacteroidales bacterium | reverse complement strand
ACTGTAGACGCTCCTCTGCAAACTGTAGACGCTCCTCTGCAAACTGTAGACGCTAATTCAGTAACTGTAGACGCTAATTCAGTAACTGTAGACGTTAATTCAGGACACTATCCCGAAAAGTAACAAAACAAAAAACAGTAATAGATTCGCATATTAAACAAGGGGATGCATCACCTTGTTTATATAATTAATGAGAGCTTTTATATCGGATTTCAAAATGATACCATTTTAAAAACATTCCTAACGGATTGCATATATCAACAGACTGCGTTAAGAAGTATCGTTATAATTTTTTATAATATGTTTATTCTTTAATGATTATAAGCATTTACTTATATCATAACAAAAAAGTTTTCCTGATACCACTAATTTTGGTATCATATTAAAATCCATTGAGGTCAGTTGGTTTGGAATTACACAGAAAATTAATTCGCAAACATCTATTGCATCAGTTTTATAAGCATTCAATCAATATATTCAGCATAAGAATATTTATTTTTAATTTAAAAAAAACATTATCTTTGCAAAGTTTTTTTAAAAAAAGTTAAAAATGGAAAATACACTAACAGAAATCAAAATGGAATACAAAATTAAAGATATTACACTCGCTGATTGGGGGCGTAAAGAAATTGAAATAGCCGAAAAAGAGATGCCAGGTTTAATGGCTCTCAGAAAAAAATATGGTAACGAAAAACCTTTAAAAGGTGCAAGAATAACCGGTTCATTACACATGACAATACAAACTGCTGTGCTTATTAAAACTTTAGTTGAGCTTGGTGCAGATGTTAGATGGGCTACATGTAATATTTTCTCAACACAGGATCATGCAGCCGCTGCAATTGTTGAAACAGGAGTTCCTGTATTTGCATGGAAAGGCGAAACATTAGAAGATTATTGGTGGGCTGCTGCTAAAGCTTTTGAATTCCCTGATGGCAAAGGACCTCATTTGGTAGTTGATGATGGTGGCGATGCTACTTTACTTGTTCATAAAGGTTATCAGATTGAAAAAAATCCTGATTTGTTAAATACAAAACCTCAGAATAAAGAAGAAGCTATAATTTATCAAACTTTAAAAAATATTTATACCGAGGACCCCACTCGTTGGCATAGAGTTGTTGAAGAATGGAAAGGAGTTTCGGAAGAAACCACTACAGGTGTTCATCGTTTATACCAGATGATGGAAAGAGGTGAATTGCTTGTTCCAGCTATTAATGTTAACGATTCTGTTACTAAATCAAAATTCGATAATCTTTACGGTTGTCGCGAATCTTTAGTTGATGGTATTAAAAGAGCCACAGATGTTATGGTTGCAGGCAAAGTAGCTGTAGTTTTAGGTTATGGCGACGTTGGTAAAGGTTCAGCAAAATCATTAAGAGCTTACGGTGCAAGAGTTATTGTTACTGAAATTGATCCAATTTGTGCTTTACAAGCTTCAATGGAAGGTTTTGAAGTAGCTACAATTGAAGATACTCTACACGAAGCAAATATTTTTGTTACAGCAACAGGTAATAAAGACGTTATTACTATCGACCATATTGCCAAAATGAAAGACCAAGCAATTATTTGTAATATTGGTCATTTCGACAACGAAATTCAAGTAGACCCATTAAAATCATACCCAGGAATTAAAGTTGTAAACATAAAACCTCAAGTTGATAAATATATTTTCCCTGACGGGCATGCAGTTTATTTATTAGCCGATGGCAGATTAGTTAATTTAGGTTGTGCTACAGGTCATCCTTCTTTTGTTATGAGTAATTCATTTACTAATCAAACACTTGCTCAATTAGATTTATGGAAAAATAATTATGAAGTTGGCGTTTACAGACTACCCAAGAAACTTGACGAAGAAGTTGCAAGATTACACCTTGAACAAATAGGTGTAAGACTTACAAAACTTTCAAATGAACAGGCTAATTATATTGGCGTTCCTCAGGAAGGTCCTTTCAAACCTGAGCATTACAGATATTAATATATTTTAATTAAAAATATGTAATACTTCGCCGTTAAAATTTGTTCTGTACGATTTTAATGATTTAGTTGCAGGTCCACTATAAACAGAACCATCAATTAAAATAAAACGAGAACCGCAGGTAGAATCAATAACAGTTAAGCCACTGCTTTCTACCTCAACTCTTGCGGTTGATATTTCAGGGTCGTAGGGACAGGTTCTTTCAAAAGCAACAAACTCTTCGGGCGATAATCTGTAAACTATTATACCTCTGAAACCTCCGGTTAAATAAACCCAGCCGCCAACAGAGTTCAAACCAATATATTGAGTAGAATTTACATTTATATAAATATTAACATCGGCATAAGGAATATTAGAATCATCATCTTTGCAAGATTCGATGATAAAAATAGACAAAAATACAATTGTTAATGATAATATTTTATTTGTAGAATAATGAAAAAACATAATTTTTAATTTATAAAAAGATAACAATGCAAAATAAAATGTTACAAAAAATTACATTAACAAATATATTTAATTTAATAAACATAATGTTGAAAAAAATATTATTTTAGCAAAAAAAATAAATATGACATTAAATAAAAATGTATTAATTTATTTTTGTTCATTATAATGATTTTACTGTACAAACAACTCAATATTTTAAAAGAAATTGCGTTATAATAGTTGATTTGATGAGAATAACAAAGCTAAGATTATTTTTATTTTTAATAATGATAAGTTTTTTAATTGGATGTAATCCTATAAAAAAACAATACAGAGCTGAAAACAAACGTAAAAAAGAATTTGAAAAAGAAAAGGCAAAGCGAGAGAAAGAAGCCGAAGAAGCTTTTGACATGGCAATGAAAAGGCATTACAAAATGCAAACTAAAGAAACCAGAAAAGCTATGAAAAAAGGCAAAAGAGAAGCTGAAAGATATAAAGAAAATCGTGTTAAAAAAGAATTTTTTATTAAAAGATGGTTTACAAGCCGAAAAAGAAGAAACAAAGAAATAAAGAACGAGTAATAATAATGTAAAATGTAAACACCTTAATTGTAGTTAGTTGCTACTGAACTATATACATTAATTTCATTTTTATTTGCATTATTCAATTAATTATTTTTATCTTTACACCCTTTTTAATGAAGATTAATTTCATACAGTTTATAACATAAACATTTAGATATGCTTAAAAGATTACTCCTATTGTCGGGATGCTTTTTGTTAGTACAGGCTTCGTTAATTGCCCAGCCCGGCACTTTGCAAGGTAAAATATTTGACGGTGAATCAAAAGATGCAATTTCTTTTGCTAATATTATTATTGAAACTGATGGGAAGCAGGTAGGTGGTACAACATCTGACTTTGATGGGAATTACACTATTAAACCTATTCCTCCTGGAAAATATGATGTTAAAGCATCTTATGTAGGATATACCCCTAAAATAATTACAGGTGTTATTATCAGAGATGGAAAAATTACTTTTCTTGACCTTGATATGACATCAAATGTTAAATTACTTGATGAAGTTATTATTGTTGATTATGCAGTACCTTTAATTGAGAAAGACGGTGGGCAATCAGGTGGTACTGCTACTGAAGCAGAAATCGGCAAAATGGTTGCGCGTTCTGCAAGTTCAGTTGCTATTACTGTAGGTGGAGTTTTTTCACAAGACGGTGAACTTGGTAGTATTCGTGGACAAAGAAGTGAAGGTACTGTAATGTATATTGATGGTGTTAGAGTTAGAGGCTCTTCAAGCCTGCCAAAATCTGCGCTAGAACAAGTTACTGTTATTACCGGAGGTTTGCCAGCTCAATATGGAGATGCAACAGGTGGCGTTGTTAGTATTACAACCAAAGGTGCTTCACGTAAATTTGGTGCAGGCGTTGAACTGCTCTCTTCTCAGCTTTTTGATTCTTATGGTGATAACCTGTTAGGATTTAATATACAAGGTCCTCTTATTAAAGGCGACTCAACAAAATCTGCCAAAACAGGTACTTCTTTGTTTGGATTTTTCCTATCAGGCGAACTAACTAGTATTAAAGATGCTAGCCCGTCTTCTATTGGATACTGGAAAGTTAAAGATGATGTACTCGCAGAGCTTAAAGAAAATCCTTTGAGACCTTCAGGAACTGGATTCGGTTCTTATAACAATTCTGAATTTATTAGAAATAATGATCTAGAACATATTAAAGCTAAATTAAATTCATCTCAACAAGGAATAAACCTATCAGGAAAACTCGACGTTAGAACTACTGTTAATACAAATCTTACTTTTGGTGGTAACCTTAGCTATGATCAAGGTTATGTTTTTAGCCACTCAGGTTCTTTATTTAATTTTGAAAATAATTCATATTACAAAGGTAATACATGGAGGGTTTTTGGACGCTTTACTCAAAAATTCCCTAACGACACAAGCGGTAAGTCTTTACTGAAAAATATTTTCTATCAAATTCAAGCTGACTACTCTAACACTTACAACGTACAAGGTGATAAAGACCACTGGGATAACCTTTTTGATTATGGTTATATCGGAAAATTTAAAACTCACAAAATAAAATCTTATGAATTAGGCTCTGATACCTTACTTGGTTATAATAATGTATGGATACATAATGGTTTTCACGATACTTTGTTCAGTTTTGAACGTTCAGAACTCAATTCAGAATTAGCTAATTATACAACTCAATATTATGATTTATATCCATTAAATTCTGGTTATTATTCTAATTATGTACTTGTTCAGGAAGGTGGAGCTTTGCTTAATGGACAGCAACCTAATTCAGTATATGGATTATGGTCTAATGTTGGCACTCAATATAATGGTTATTC
>CAZDEU010000180.1:1786-4831 GCA_964504265.1 uncultured Bacteroidales bacterium | reverse complement strand
GGTTTTATTTTTAGGTTATGGAGTTCGGCAATAATTTCGGGATAAAGTTTTTTAAGCTCGTTATATTGCAGTTGTATAACATTGTTTTTTGCTGCCTGCAAGCCGTTTTTTGTTTTGTAGTATTCAATTTGCCTGTTAGCTGTGGCAAAGGCTTCGGTAATTCTTATTTTTTCCTGCCATAAGTCAAAGTATTGTTTTCCCATTAACATTACCGAAAAACCGCATATAATGATAACAGAAAACATAAACAAAGTTTTTATTAATCTGTCGGATAGCATAATGCAAAAATTTAAGAAGGTCTGCGGGTTTCGCCCCAAATATAGCTTGTTAAAATGGTCATTATACCTGTAACACAAGCTGTTGCCATTACTTCTAAGCCTTTAAATATTGATATTCCTGCAAGCATTATAAGCACAATAGCAGTAATTATAGTTAATTTATACCGCTTGGAGTTTTTCATTCAACCCCCTTTGCTTTAAAGCTAATTGTTAGAGAGGTGTTGTCAGTAAGTGTTATACTTAATTGTCCGTCAGTAAGCTCATAAATCTGCCCTGTGCTGTTGGTAATGCTGTCAAGAACTGAGTTTTCGTCAGGTGTAACGCCAATTACAACAACACTACCTTTTTCAAACTTATAAGCACCTGTATCAGATAATGCAGTACCATTAACAGTAACTGCACCGTTGCCATCTTCGGTGTTTTTAGCAATATTTAGAGTAACTTCATAAAAAGGCTTTCTAAAAGAATCAGCAATAAGCGTTTCGCCTTTAATGCTAACTTCGTTATTAAGAAAATCAACACTATTAAGTTTTTTGAGAACATCAATAAGTTTTACGTTAATAATTTTACCGTCTCTTTTGCGGATAAAGCCAATTTCGGTATTCTTGTCAGGGTAATTTTGTGTTTGCATAATAAAAAGTTTTTATGTTGTTTGTATAAGTTTATTTTTTGCGTTTTTTAAGTTTTGAGTAAAGGAATAATCCACCAATTCCAAGTATTACAAAGCCTATTATTCCAATTTCAGATTTTTTTTTTCAATTATTGTAAGTACATCATTTATATATTGCTGTGGTATTGCTTTAAGCATAATTTTTTTAGCCTCGCCAACTGTAATTTTATTGTCCTTGTTAATGTCAAGACCCGGATTTTGTTTTGCAATAATATCAGCTTTGAGTTTAGAAGATTGTATTACAAAATCATCATCTTTGCCAACAGCAATAGGGAAGAAAGTAATCATATACAAATCAAAATAGCTTTTAATCTTGCCTTTCCAATTCTGAAAATACTTATACACATAATCAAGTTGTTGCATATTAGTCATTTGATAAAGTTTTTGAGTACTTGTACCAAGTCCTTCAGCGGTTTTAGGCATAAACTGTATAAGTCCTGTTGCTCGCTTTGCAGCTCGCTGAAAACTATCTGATGTGTCGCCCTTTTGCTTATTAACCGCCTGAGCATTTAACCTGCTTTCGTTGTACATTACAACCATAAGCCAGTTGGGATTTATACCAAGTTTTTCGGATATAGCTTCTACTTTAGCCTGAAAAGCAGAACGGCTCTCGCCTTTATTGCATATAAGTTTATCAATAAGTATCATTTTTCAATAATTTTAATTTTGTTAATATCAATCCAACGTTCAGTATTATCAAGGGTTTGGAATTTAACAAGTACGTTTTTTCCTGTGTCCATTTCGCCTTTGTACTCACCAAGCAAAGTGTTCTCATTTACTTTAGTGTATGGAGTAAGTTTTTCGTTAAGTATTGTAGCAACTTCTGTTGTTAGTACATACCTTACAGGCAGTCCATTAACGCCTGTGCTGTTAGCAAGTGGTTTTTTGTATTTAATATCGGTTGCAGCTTTGGGATATTTTGTGAGCAAATCCTTAGTATTATCAAACTTATCTACATAATTTATACTCGAACTAACCCAGCCTGTAAAGGTTTTTCCTGCATATTGTTTGTAAGTAGAGGGGAGTTCATTTGCAGAAACTACTGTATAAGCAATCTGAATAAATTTAACATTGTTTTTAACATCAAAACTTTGTGAGCCTGTTGCATAACCGATAAAAGCACCTGCCTTAGACTGATATATAATATTGTCGTTAGCTTTATTTTCGTAAATAGCACCATTATAAGAGGCATCGGGAGTTTTACGGACATTAACTGCCTTTTTAGCAATAATAATCTGCGATTTTTTAGCAAAAGTAACAGGTGCAGCACCGCCCGATTTAATAGGAGAAGAAGAAATAAGAGTTAAAAACTTTTGATACTCATTTGAGTCTAATTCACCTTGCAGGTCGTGTAATAAGCTGGAGTTGTACAATTTGCGGTAAGCCTTAATAACTTCATCAATACTACTGATTTGTTTAGCAGTATCGTAAATCATATTTTCGTTAGTACGGTCAAAACTCATCATAAGAGGAATTCCTGAAGGGTTCATAGCATTGCGTAGTAGCATAGCTTGTCTAACGGCAGGACTGTCATCAATAAGGTTTTCGGTGCTTTTTTGCCTTGCTGTTTCAATAATTTTCTTGCCGAATTTGTATATCAGCCAACTGCCAACACCAATTACAACACCGCCTACAACAATACGTTGCGGTTTATCTAACCACTCAATAATTTCTTTTTTAACTTTTCTTTTTGCCATTAGATAAACATTTTAGCTTTATTAAGCAGTGAGGGTTTATTTTTAATCTTATTTACAAAATCAATAAAATCAGCAGTAGAAAGCTCTTTGCGGGTAGTTTTCATAATATCAAACATAGCCTGCAAAATCATTTTAGCTTCCTGTGGTGAGTTAGCCTCAATTTTTACTTTGTATTCAAAAGTCGTCATCGCTTTGGGGTTCTAAATTTCTGTTGTTAATGCAATCAATTAAATAATCAGCAAGGGTGCTGTCTTGTTCAATGTCAGAGAAAATTGAAAAAATCTTTTTAAGAAGTTTAATAGGTACATTATTTAGATAATCAGCAATCAGTTGAATGGTTTCTCTCTTTTTTTCTTCTTCAGGCGACAATACAGTTGTTTCTTCTTCAACAATACCTGAG
>CAZDEU010000180.1:0-1686 GCA_964504265.1 uncultured Bacteroidales bacterium | reverse complement strand
ATTCTTTCTTTTGATACTCCAAAATTTTCTAAAATATCACCAACTAAACCTGCGTAATATCTTATTTCACTTTTTTTCTCAAGTTCATTTTCTAACTCATCAATGTTTTCCTCAAGTTCTTGTACCTTTTCTTGCAACTGTTCATTTTCTGTGATAAGTTCTTTAGTGTATTTTTTAAGTTCGTCAAACTCGGCAGCTTTTTGCTTTTCAGCCATTCGCATATCAACAATATGACTTATCTCAGCTTCGCCAAATCCCTGAAATGAAGAAATCTGCAAAGGTTCTGACTTAACAGTTTCAAATATGTTGCCGTCAATATAAACGCCATCTTCATTATAAATATCAACTTTTACTTTATCAGGTTTTTCGGTATCAATAATATAAGTTACCTGTTGATTTAAAGTTTTGGCAGGTATTCTCTCAAACATCAGCTTCGACTTATTGCCGTTAATAATAACAACATTAAAAGATACAGTAGTAGCAAGCTCATTTTTAACAGCTTTGTTAGCTCTTTCTTTAATGTTTTTGATAAAATATTTAATGTTCGATGTCATAATTAATAAGGTAAAACTCTGATAAATTCAATTAACTGTGCAGTAGTGGGCGGGTTTTCAATTACTATAAGTCCTGTAAATTCTTGCAGAAGTACCATTGTTTGTTCAGGATAATTTGTTGGTGCAGCAAATATGTTAGTATCTGAATTAATAATAGTACCACTAACTAACTCCTTTGAAACAAGATATAGAAATTCATTATAAGCCTTTATTACATATACCTGCGTATCATCTTTAGTATAAAGATTAAAAGGCTGAAAATTAAAATTCTTAAAACCTTTTAACTTTATTTGTTGCTTAATAAATTCAAGTATAATGTAGTCCATAGCTTTCTTATTTACGGCAATCTAAATAAATATTAATAGAATAAGGAAGGAAGTAGCCGGCACTGTTTTTTGCCATACCTAAATCTTTGTAAAAACCTGCAATAGTCTGATTAGGGATAAGAGTTTCATTTATTTCAAGAGTTTTATTGCATTTATTAACAGGTTTTTTACTGTAAGTAGTCATAAAATGATAAGGGTGCGTTTGTCCTGAATTAAACATCAGGCTTAGCTCTCCAATCTGGTTTATGTCGGAGCTTACGTTCAGATAATCACATATACTAACCATAATACCTTTGCAGGTTTTAATATGCGAAGGCAGTTTGTTGGCTATGCGTATAATTTGATTAGACGAGGTAATGTCTAATTTTATTATAACCCAGCGCCGTACTTCCTTTATATTACTCACTTGCAAGCTCATCAGATGTAATGTCGTTTTTAAGTTTTAAGTAAATAACGGCAGTGTAAGGGAATGTAACACCAACTGCAAAGCCACCGTCAGTAAGTCGTCCCTCAACTTTACTGCCTGATGCTTCAATGTTTTCATCTTTGCCAAGCATAAAAAATCTTTCATTAGGACTTGTTGATTGACTTGCAGCAAGTAGTTTAGTTTCAAAACCTTCGGGCAGTATTTCCTGTTCGGCTATTTTAAGCTCCAGAGTGCTACCAAAATGAGAATTATCATAAGGCAGTGAAACATATAAGCCTTCAACACGAGAATACAGCTTATCAGTATCTGCTGAAAATCTAACACTGTCGCCTGCACTGTTAATTTTTACTTTTAAAAGTTGATATTTGATGTGCTTCAT
>CAZDEU010000179.1:0-4868 GCA_964504265.1 uncultured Bacteroidales bacterium | reverse complement strand
CTGCAGTAGAAATATTGCAGCTTTTTTTTGTGATAATAACAATTCAAAAACACTCGGTAATTAATTTTCACCGCAGAGGTGCGAATATGCTAAGGCTGTATTATGTTTTACGTATATATAAATCTTATATAGTACATTAAGAATTTCCTTTAGCAATAAATACTTTTTAGAAGTCCAATAATCACATATTTAGCAAATAATTTTTTACATCTTCCATAAGCCATAAAGGAGTAGAAGTAGCACCAGAAATACCAACAGTTTCATTTTTTGAAAACCATTCAGTTTTAATTTGATTAACTGAGCTAATAAAATAACAATTACTATTATGTTTTTTACATATATTATATAAAACCTTACCATTTGAGGAATTTGTACCAGCTACAAAAATTATTTTATTAAAATTGCTACAGAATTTAGAAATTTTCGGACCTCTGTTTGAAACCTGTCTGCAAATAGTGTCTTTTACCTTAACATCAATTTTCGCTTTACGAAGTTTATTAATAATCATTTTAAAATCGTCCAGCGACTGTGTTGTTTGACTATATAGCGTAATATATTTGGGCATTTTCTCCAAGTTCAGTTCTTCAAACTTTTCAAATACAATTAACTGATTATTAACATAACCGTTAATAGCAATTATTTCGGGATGATTATGCTTTCCATAAATATAAACATTTTCGTGTTTAGCAAAAGAATTTTTAATTTTTTGCTTAATAACATTAATAATAGAACAAGACGCATCAATTATTTCAAGATTATTTTTTTTGGCAATATCATAACTCTCGGGTGGTTCGCTGTGAGCTCTGAACAATACTTTTTTATTTGTCAAAGTTTTAAATTCATCATAATTAATAAATTTCAAACCTTTTTTTCTTAATCTGTTAACTTCTTCGTCATTATGAACTATTTCGCCAAGGCAATATAATTCTTCGTTGTTTTCTAAACTTAGTTCAGCCTTTTTAATAGCTCCTATAACACCAAAGCAAAAACCTGACTGAGGGTCAATTTCTACAGTTAAATTTAATATTCCCATTTTTAGATATCATTAACAAAATATTTGAATTTTTTATTTGATTAGAAATAAACCATAATGCAAAGAAAACGCAAAGGAAAAAATTTATAACCTTTGCGTATAACTTTGCAGTTAAAACATACAAATTTTTAAGCACCTTTGAGCATAGCTCTTATTTTTTCTTCAACTTCTTCGGCCATACCTGGGTGGTCAATAAGCATTTGCTTAACAGCTTCACGCCCTTGACCAATTTTTTGTTCCCCATAACTGAACCACGAACCGCTTTTTTTAATTATATTAAAATCAACGCCAAGGTCAATAATTTCGCCAATTTTAGAGACACCTTCGCCGTAAATAATATCAAATTCAGCAGTGCGGAAAGGTGGAGCTACTTTATTCTTAACTACTTTAACCTTAGTTCTATTGCCAATTATTTTGTCTCCATCTTTAATTTGTGTCATTCTACGTATGTCTAACCTAACAGAAGCATAAAACTTAAGAGCATTACCTCCTGTAGTAGTTTCGGGATTGCCAAACATAATACCAATTTTTTCGCGTAACTGATTAATAAAAATACAGCAAGAGCGTGTCTTAGCAATATTAGCAGTAAGTTTACGCAGAGCTTGCGACATAAGTCTTGCCTGTAAGCCCATTTTAGAATCGCCCATTTCGCCTTCAATTTCGCTTTTTGGAGTTAATGCAGCTACTGAGTCAATAACAATAATATCAATAGCACCCGAGCGGATAAGATTATCGGCAATTTCTAAAGCCTGTTCACCGTGATCAGGTTGAGAAATAAGTAAATTTTTGATATCAACACCAAGTTTTTCACCATAAAATCTGTCGAAAGCATGCTCAGCGTCAATTAAAGCTGCAATACCACCTGCTTTTTGAGCTTCGGCTATTGCATGCAAAGCTAAGGTTGTTTTACCCGAAGATTCAGGACCATAAATTTCAATAACTCTTCCTTTAGGCAAGCCACCAATTCCAAGAGCGAAATCAAGCGATATAGAACCTGTTGAAATAGATTCAATATCTTCAATTGGATTATCGCCAAGTTTCATAATTGTGCCTTTGCCATAGCTTTTTTCAAGGTTTCCAATTGTAGCTTCTAAGGCTTTTAGTTTCTCATTCAGTTTGGAATCTTCCTTGCTGATTTCTTTTTCTTTTGCTTCTTTACTCATTTTATTAAATTTTATTTGTTAATAATAAATTACATACCAACAGCATCCAAAATCTGCTTGCTGTGGTTAACTGTTTCAACCTTTTCGAAAACATGAGAAATAATACCATTCTCATCAATCACAAAAGTAGTTCGATTAATACCATCAAAAGTACGACCCATAAACTTTTTTGTTCCCCAAACACCATAATTCTTCAAAATATTTTTTTCAGTATCGGCTATAAGAGGAAAAGGCAGTGAAAATTTTTCAGAGAATTTTAAATGCGATTTGGCATTGTCGGCACTAACACCAATAATAGCAAAACCTTTTTGTTTCAGCAAAGCATAATTATCACGCAAATTGCATGCCTCGGCAGTGCAACCTGGTGTATTATCCTTTGGATAAAAAAACAAAATCACTTTTTGTCCTTTAAAATTTTTAAGTGAAATTTGTTGATTATCGTAACTCAAACTTTCTATTTCAGGGGCTTTATCGCCCGGTTTCAAAGTTGTCATATTTTTAAATTTTGGTTATACAAATGAACGCTATTTATTAATATTTTCCAATTTATTTTTTAATCATTTATTAACAATTGTCAAACTATCACTACAAAAATAATATAGAAAAAAAAAACTTACAATAGAGAATTAGCAATTAGGTTATTACGATAAGTAATTATGTATTTTCAATTAGTTTTAACATTTTTACGATAAAAATCGCAAACTTTGGTAATGCCACAATTAGCACACTGTGGATTACGGGCTTTACAAACATAGCGTCCATGCAAAATGAGCCAATGATGAGCTAAGCTGATTTTATTTTTTGGCAAATTCTTAATAAGGTGCTGCTCAACCTGAAGCAAATTTTTTGTTTTTGGAACAAGTCCAATTCGCTGACTAACTCTTTTAACATGCGTATCAACAGGCATAGTTTGATGTCCAAAAACAACTGAGGCTATAACATTTGCAGTTTTACGTCCTACACCGGGCAATTTCATCATCAAATTTATGTCAGAAGGAACTTCTCCATTGAAATCATCAATAAGCATTTTCGACATATTTATAATATGATTAGTTTTGTTGTTAGGATAAGAACAACTGGCAACAAAAGGGAATACTTCATCAAATTCAGCTTTTGCAAGCGATTCAGCATTACCATATTTTTCAAAAAGTGCGGGAGTAATTAAATTTACGCGTTTATCGGTGCACTGTGCCGATAAAATAACAGCAACCATTAATTGAAAAGGGGAATTATAATGTAATTCTGTTTGAGCATCAGGCATTATTTTGCTGAAATACTCAATAATGTAATTATACTTTTCCTGTAATATCATAAATTACGGAGAAAATTTATAAAAATAAAAAATTAACTAAATCTTTTATCTATCTAATTGATATGATACAATTGCCTACCAGCAGAGGTATTAACAGATGATACTGCTCTGCTATAATTTAAAAGTTCATTAACAACTAAATCTGATGGAAGTTCCTGTACCTTATCAAGCTGATTTTTTAAATAAACTAATTTAACCCATTGTTTTTTAAGAGCCTGATTAAAATTAATTTCGTCTCTTATGCGAGCCTTGGCACTTGCGTTACTTTCATCATAAGAAAAAAGAAGTAAATCTGAAAAAGTAATAATATTTTGCATAATGAAATTTGGTTAATAATTATTTTATAATTTCAAAACGACTTAACAGATAACTTATTTTATTTTTTAAATAATAATTTTTACGAAAAAAAAACCGGCTAATGAATTACGCCGGCTTAAAAAAAAATGAAAAAATCTAATCTTAATTTGTCAACACTATTTCCTTATTGGTTATAAGTTTTCGCAGATTTATAAGAGCATAACGCATTCTGCCAAGTGCAGTATTAATAGAAACATTGGTTTGGTCGGCAATTTCCTTAAAACTCATATCACCATAATGCCTCATTATAAGCACTTCTTTTTGTTCAGGCGGGAGAAATTCAATAAGACGCTTAACGTCTTTTTTGATTTGTTCGTCTATAATTTTATCTTCTATATTGTCTTCATAAACATTTATAGTTTCAAAAATATCATATTCGTCTGAGCCTTCAACAGTAGGAATTCGTTTAGCCCTTCTGAAGTGGTCAATCATAAGATTATGTGCTATACGCATAACCCACTGCAAAAATTTTCCTTCTTCTTTATAACTACCTGAATGTAAGGTGTTAATTACCTTAATAAAAGTATCCTGAAAAATATCTTCAGCTAACTGCCTATCTTTTAAAACCATCAAAGCATAACTGAATACCTTTTTTTTATGGCGTTGAATTAGTATTTCGAGACAAATTTGTTTGCCTTCTAAATATTGATCAATCAGTTGTTGATCGGTTAAATCTTTATATGACATAACACTCCTCCCTGAATTAAATTAAACATTTCTTTTCTTAATATAAAAGAATTGGGAGTAAGAATGTACTATAGGCGATTTTTTTTAAAAATTATATTATGCAAATATACAACATTATTTTGGATTATGCAAATTTTTTTTTATTTTTTTTAAAATTAATATGAAGTGCTATGCCTGAATACATTTTAAAAAAAAATCATAATTCTCAATATTTTTAAAATCTCAGAACAAATGACCTCAGGTTTTAAATTTAGCAACAATATTTTTGTATAATTATCAGAAATTTAAGATTTTACATTTATCTTTGCCTATTATA
>CAZDEU010000178.1:0-4966 GCA_964504265.1 uncultured Bacteroidales bacterium | reverse complement strand
CATTTCAACGAATATTTTAAACTGTTCAACGTAGTTTTCAAAAGTTGGAAAAACATTAATATGATCCCAAGCAATCCCGCTAACTACTGCAATATCGGGTTTATATAAATGAAATTTAGGCCTTCTGTCAATAGGCGAAGTCAGGTACTCATCACCTTCAAGAATAATATAAGGTGCATCAGACAGCTTAACCATTACATCAAAACCTTTTAATTTAGCACCAACCATATAATCAACATCAATATTACAACTTTGTAATACGTGCAAAATCATAGCAGTAATAGTAGTTTTACCATGGCTGCCACCAATAACAATTCTTTTTTTATTTTTTGATTGTTCGTATAAATATTCAGGATAAGAAAAAACTTTAAGCCCTAATTCTTTAGCACGAGCAAGTTCAGGATTATCAGCCTTAGCATGCATACCAAGAATAACGGCATCATAAGAATCATTAAGGATTTCGGGTCGCCAGCCTTCTTTTTCAGGCAAAATACCATAACTACGCAATCGGCTTTTTGAGGGCTCAAAAATTTCGTCATCAGAACCAGTAATAGTATAAGCTTTATTTTTGAGAGCTATTGCCAGATTATGCATAGCACTACCGCCTATCGCAATAAAGTGAATTTTCATAAATACATATTATTTTAATTCGGCTAAATTAACAATTCATTATTATATGAGAGTATGATAAATAATTTATTTTTTTTATAACAAGCTGTTTCAATAATTATCAATGGCATATACTTTGCTTAAAAAGTCTTTTCTTATTTATATACTAAATAAAATTTAAAAATGAAGAATATATTAATTAAAATAGTAATAATATCTTTATCAACAATAAATACTATATTTTCTCAAAATAATAATATTGCTTTAGATAGCATACAAATTAAAAAATTCAAGTCTTATGTTGATTCAATTTTAAGTTTTGAAAAAGATTCAATATTTTATATATCAGAATTTGATAAATATAAAGCTAAGTATCATACTATATGCTATAAATATGAAATTGGCAATACAACTTTAAAGTTCGATAACACCAATTATTTATGTCTTGAAAATATTAGTGAAATTGCAGATACAACATTATACAATATTTTAAGAAACAACGATAATAAAAATAATTATTTAGATATAAATAATGTTTTATTAAACAAAAAATTAATGAATTATTTATCTTTTAAAGCTAAAAGTTATAATAAAAGTAATTTTATTCTATTAGAAAAAACATATTATCTGAATAGAGGTAATTATACTTCTCAAAAAGCAAGTGAAACTTTCTATATGGTTAAAGTTGAGTAAAATTATATTATTATTTTCAACTTAAAATCAATATATATTTATTGAATCAATATTTTTTTTATTGCAACACCTTTTGAAGTTTGAATATCAACAAAAAATAATCCTTTAGAATTTGCAGGTAATTCAAATAAAAAATCATTTGACGAATTAACGAATATTTTATTAAAATGAATTTTACCATATATATCTATTAATTTTACATTAATATTATCGCCAGAAACATCATAAGGCAAAGTAATATTAATAAAATCATCAGCAGGATTAGGACTAATAAAAACATTATCAGAAATATTAATATCATCAATACTCTGCCAAATATCATTTACATCAAAATATAAAACTTTAGAACATCCATTAAAGTCAGTAACTGTAACGTAATAACTTCCAAAACATATATCAGTAATACAAGACGATTGAATGCTAAAGTCGTTAGACCATGAATAAAAGTAAGGAGCATTACCACCCGTAACATTTAAAGCTATTGAAGCCAAACACTGCCCGTTAGTATCGGGTATTACAACCGAATTAACAATTAATGCAGGAGGTTCATCTATAGTAGCTGATATTACAGCTTCGCAAAAATTTGAATCTGATACAGTTAAATGATATAATCCTGTATATAAATTAGCAATATTTTTCGACGTACTACCATTTGACCATTTATAAGTAAAAGGAGGCGTACCACCCAAAAGCATTATTTCAATTTTTCCGTCATTTCCACCGGCACATAAAACATCTTGCGTTAATGCAAAAGGAATAATTTCTTCAGGTTCTTTCAAAGCAAAAGAAGCAACAGCATAGCAACCTGTAGTATCAGTTACTGTAACAGTATAATTTCCTGAATGCAAATAATTTACATCAGAAGTAGTAGCAGCGTTCGACCAATTAAAAGAATAATTACCCGGAGCAACACCATTTTCGGCTGTAATAGAAATTGAGCCGTCAATTCCATCATAACAACTTACATTTTTTATCTGCGAATTAATTGTAATTGGCGACGAAGGTTGCAATTGAAAATCATATTGTTGAGCAATACTATCGTTACCGTAATTGTGTCTATACATATTAACAGAAACACCCTGACAAGCATCAACATTAACTAATAACCAGTGGTGATTATCGTAAGTATAAGGTGGATTATAAGTACCTATTTGATAACCGCCTGCACCGGCTGTTGTTATATGATAAACATTATTATATTTAGTTCTGTGATAATCGTGAATATGACCATTAAAATGAGCAGAAAAACCTGCATTTTGTAGAGCGTACAAATATTCAGTATAGCCAGGATTTGACATTCCGCTAAGATGTTCAGAACGCACTAAAGAAATATGAGCAAATGAAAAAATTTTATCTGGTGCAGTATTGAGCCATTCCTCAATTTTTGTAATTTGTTCAGGTTTTATTCTATAATTGTAAGAAGTTGTACTATTAACATTATCAATAAGAATAAATCTGTAATTGTCGTAATCGAAATAATAATCAAGGTCTTCATCAATAAATTTCAAATAATTATTATACCCAACAGTACCAGAAAAATTATGGTTACCTGGCAAACAAAAAAAAGCAATTCCAGTAGTATCCATCCAGTTAGAAACAAGATTATAGAAAGTGTCGTATTGGTGATGAGTACCGCTATAAACAAAATCGCCAAGCATTATTGCAAATTTAGGTTTAACAGGATTATTCTTAATATCTATAAGCATTTCAGCAAAAGCTTCTGCTACAAGATGCAAAGTATCCCAACGTTGAGCATCTCCAAAAACAACAAACGAAAATTCCTTTTCAACCGGCTGGCTCTTCAATAAGCTGTCGGCTTTATTATTTAACAAAATATCAACCTGAGCGTACAAAACTGAGGAAAAAACAATATTTAAAATTAAAATATTTAAAATTATTTTTTTAGACATATCTATAGAAATTATATGTAAAATAAAAAAACAAGTAATATAAAAAAATAAGTAAAAATACAATAAAAATCAAATCAAAAAAGGATTATGATTTTTTTCAAATTTAATATTAGTTATTGAGCCGTGACCGGGATAAACAGTATAATCGTCGGGCAAGGTAAATATTTTTTCCTTAATACTTTTTAATAATAGGTCGAAGTTTCCTGTTGGCAAATCTGTTCTGCCTATGCCCGAATTAAATAATACATCGCCAGTAATAATAAATTTTGAGGAATGACTAACAAGGCAAATACTTCCATCGGCATGTCCAGGAGTATAAAAAATGTTGAGTAACTCCTCTCCTATTTCAATTTCAGAATTCTCATCAATAAAGCCAAAAGGCTGACAAACATTATTTATATTTAGACCAAAAGCAGCAGCATAATTAGTAGCAGTATCAAGAAAAACCTTTCCTGCTTTATGAATATATAAAGGAGCATTAATAATAACAGAAGCAAAATAATTCCCTAAAATATGATCAATATGACAATGAGTATTTATCTGCTTTTTTACATTTATGTTGTTGCTGATTATGTATTTTGATAATATTTGTTCTTCTGCTTTATCATAACAAGCAGCATCAATTAACACAGCATCATTGTTTTTAGTATTAATAATTAAATAAGTATTAACTGCAAAAGGATTAAAAACAAAACATTCAATTTTTAACATTTATTTTATTTTTTTAAATATTGCAAAAATAATGAAATGTTTTTAAACATTCAGTGATAATTAATTCTAATGAATAATATCAATAAAAAATTGAGTTTAGTATTATTAAATATAAATTTTATAAAAAAAACTATTGTATTCAATAATTTTTTAATTTTGTTAAAAAATATTATAGATATTTTATATTTAAGTAAAAAATAATAAAGAGCGTAATCTATAGCATGCATAATGGGGTCAGAAAATAATAATAATATCCAAAATATTTATAACGAAAATTCAAATTTTAAAACATGTGAATGGGGCATTATTATTAACCCACAGTCTGGTGGCAAAACTGCCCGTCGAAAATGGAGATACATATCGCATGAATTAATGAAAAAGGATTTTATATTTCAAGAACATTTTACAGAGCATAAGATGCACGCCGTTCAATTAGTTAAAGATATAATTAATGATGGTTGTAATAATATAATTGTAGTAGGTGGCGATGGTACTATAAATGAAGTTGCTAATGGAATTTTAAACCAAAATATTATACCTATAAGCGATATTACTCTGGCAGTTATTCCAGTAGGTAAAAGCAATGACTGGGGCAGATTTTACAATCTTGATGAAGATTATAATAATTCAATAAGCGTAATAAACGGATGGAAAACTTTAATGCAGGATGTAGGGCTAATTGAATATTTTAAAGAAGGTAAAATTGAAAAAAGATATTTTATTAATATGGCTGATATAGGTTTTGCTGTTGAAGTTGTTAAAAATGCCGACAAAAAAGTAAAAAAAGGCGGTAATGGCAAATGGACATACTTAATTTCATTGTTTAAAGAGTTGTATAAATTCAAAAAATTTCATGCTAAAATAATTGTTGACGAAAAAAAAGAATTTAATGTTAATTTATTTACACTTTGTGTAGGTATTGGTAAATTTAATGGCGGAGGAATGCTACAAGCTCCTAATGCTATTACTAACGACAGCTTGTTTGAACTTACAATAATTAATGATATTAAACCTTTTGAAGTTATTAAATCAATTAAACAATT
>CAZDEU010000177.1:0-4970 GCA_964504265.1 uncultured Bacteroidales bacterium | reverse complement strand
GCCTACAATCAGTCTGTAGCCGCTGCTGTGTATATTTTCTATTTCTAAGTTTGTATCGTCTTTTAGGTATTTTCTTAGTTTGGTTATAAATACGTCCATACTACGGGCGGTAAAATAATTATCGTCACCCCAAATTGTTTTTAGAGCTTTTTCGCGTGGCAGTACCTCGTTTTTATGTTCGCAAAGCAGTTGCAGCAAAGCCGATTCTTTTGGCGATAATTTTTGTTCTTTATTTTCAAAAACAATACGTCTCGAAACAGGGTTAAATTTGTATTTACCAAGTAAAATTATATCAGGTTTTTGGGTTAAATTATTGCTTCTTCTTATTGCTGCTTTAACTTTATAAATAAACACTTCTGTATCGAAAGGTTTTACAATATAATCGTCGGCACCTATACCGTATCCTTTCATAATATCTTCTTTCATACGGCGGGCAGTCATAAAGAAAAGATGAATATCGTTTTCAATTTTTCTTATTTCAGTAGCTAAAGCAAAGCCGTCCATACCCGGCAGCATCACATCAATAATACATAAATCGTAAACACCGTATTTAAACTTTTTCAAGGCTTCATTTCCATTTATTGTCCATTCAACGGTAAAACCATTCATTTCGAGGTACGATTTCATTACAGCCCCAAAATTATTATCATCTTCAACAAAAAATATTTTTCCCGACATAATATTTTATTTAAAAATTGGTAATTTAATAATAAAAACACTTCCAAAACCGGGTTTGCTTTTAACCTCAATTTTTCCCTTAAAAGCTTCAGTAATAGCACGGGCATAAGTTAAGCCAAGTCCAAAGCCTTTTACATTATGCACATAACCTGTATGCGCCCTAAAAAACTTTTCAAATATATATTTTTGTGCATCTTTACTAATGCCAATACCCTTGTCGGATACCGAAACTAAAATATCGTCTTTATCAATATGTGTTTTAATAGTTATTTCGGGCGGACCCTGACTGTATTTTATAGCGTTATCAATTAAATTTGAAATTAAATTACAAAAGTGAGTTTCATCAATAAGTGCTTGTATTTGCTGATTGTCGGGAGTTAATACAATAGTGCCATGTTTATCTTCAACAAGCAAAGTAAAAGCACTTACAACTTTTTCAATTAAAGGTAATATTTTTAAAGGGGTTAGAGTTAATTCAAGTTCTTTTTTATCAAGAACCGACATTTGTAAAATGTTCTCGACCTGCATATTCATACGCCGGTTTTCTTCTTTGATAATGCTTGTGTAATATTTAATTTTAGAGATATCATTAATTATTTTATTGTTTTCAATTGCATCGGTTGCAAGTGATATTGTAGCAATTGGAGTTTTAAACTCATGCGTCATATTGTTTATAAAATCCGATTTTATTTCGGCAATTTTTTTCTGTTGCATCATTGCTCTAATAGAAATTATTATTATTGAAATAAAAATAATTATTGAGATAAATGAAGCTGTTATCATAAACAACATCGACTTTAAAATTTGTTTTTGTTCACCCTGAAAAGAAATTATTAAAGTTTGTGAAGCGGGAATTACTGAATTGGGGAAAAGAGATATTCTGTAATTATCGTCGTCAAATTTAAAATTATTTGTTACAAATTCGGGGTTTTCGTCTTCGGAAGAAATAACAGCATATTCGAAGCTAAAATTTATATTATTTTTTTCTAATATTTTTTTAATAATTGTATCAAGAATAGGATAAACGTCTTTTCTGAAAGCAGCAATTTTGTCAGATTCAAGCTCCCAATAAAGTTTTGACATTAAATAATTAATCTGCTTTTTGCGTTTAATTATTCTTTCGATATAAAAAGGGTCCTGTTCAATGTCGCTTACAACTTCCTTTTGTGAAGTTAGTAGTGTATCGTTAGTTTTTAATGTATCAGCGAACAAAATATTGTGAGTAATAGTAAGAGTTTCAATATTTTCAACTTCATTAACAATCTGATAAAGAGCATTATTAACCTTATCGGCAAATTGCTCATTTTTTATTTTATAAACATTAACAAACCATATTGCTTGTATAATCACAATACTCAGAAGCGAAAAAAGCATTAAAAATATTATAGGTTTAAGTTTTAGTTTGTTTATCATATATGTTAAAATAATAAATGTTTTAACATTTAATAAATTATATTATTTAATAATGTAATGCAAAAATAATGAACTTTATTTAAAGATGAAATTTTTGGGTTAAATCAAACAAATATCATATCATTAATTCCAATTTTAGTTAAATAAACACCGATGACACTGGTGCATCAATTTCTTGCAGATTTTTTTTTTTAATATTAAGCGAATTGTATTTCTTTGCGTCTTAGCGTCTTAGCGGTTATCTTTTCCACCGCAAAGGTATATAAAGTTAAATGTTGAATATAAAAAAAACATCTGATTAGTCTATAATAACCGTAAATCCACTTTATGAACAATCATAGCATCTTAAAACAATTCTTAGCCAATTTTTGAGTTAATACGAAGTTAACAATAAATTTAGAATAAATTTTATTTGATAAATAAAAGTTCTCTGTATTTTGGCAGTGGCCATAATTCGTCATCAATATGTGTTTCGAGTTTATCAACATGAAATCTAATTATATCGAAAAAAGGCTTTACTTTATCGTGCCAGTAAATTGATTGCATTTTAATATCATTTATTTCATAAGCCTTAATTCTTGCATCTTTCATTAAAGCAACGTTTTTTTGAATACTGTTAATATGTTCAAGTATTTCTCTTATCAAATGAAGCTGATATTCAGAACTTTCAGCAAATTCATCTTCAGTTAATATTTTTTTAAGTCCTTTAACATTTTCAATCAACAGATTCTGGTATTTAATAGCAGTAGGAATTATATGATTTAAAGCTAAATCGCCTATTACTTTTGATTCAATCTGAATGGTTTTAGAATAAATTTCGTGTTTAATATGAAATCTTGCATCAAGCTCTTTATCTATAAATATACCTGTTGCAGCGAACATTTTTTTAGTTTTATCTGAGACGTAAGCTTCAAGTGAATGTGGAGTATCTTTAATATTTTGCAATCCACGTTTTTGAGCTTCCATTTCCCAGTCGGTGCAATACCCATTACCTTCAAATAAAACTTTTTTAGAATCAATAATATAATTTCTTAAAACTTTAAGGATTGTTTCATCTTGCCTTGTATTATTGTTTAACATCAACTTATCAACATCTTTTTTAAAAACAACAAGCTGATTTGCAACAATAGAATTAAGAACAATCATTGATGGAGAACAATTTGCAGAAGAACCAACAGCTCTGAACTCAAATTTATCGCCAGTAAAAGCAAAGGGAGAAGTTCTATTTCTATCAGTATTATCAAGCATTATATGCGGGATTTTACCAATATTGAGTTTTAGTTCAGTTTTGTCATCTTTCAGTATTTTATCGTTTTTAACATATTTTTCAATATCATTTAATACATTTGACAAATATTCACCAATAAAAACAGAAATTATAGCAGGAGGTGCTTCACTTGCACCAAGCCTGTAATCGTTGCTTGCTGATGCTATTGCAGCTCTAAGCAAATTGGCATGGTCGTAAACAGCTTTAATAGTATTTATTAAAAAAGTGAGAAAAAGCAAGTTCAACTTAGGCGATTTGCCTGGACTAAGCAAATTGCGACCGTCATTTGTAGCCAAAGACCAATTATTATGCTTGCCCGAGCCATTAATTCCTGCAAAAGGTTTTTCATGAAACAATATTTTAAAATGGTGATTACGAGCTGTTTTAGCCATAATTTCCATTATTAACTGATTATGATCTATAGCAATATTTATTTCTTCATAAACAGGCGCTAGCTCAAACTGATTAGGAGCTACTTCATTATGACGTGTTTTGACTGGTATTCCTAATTTCCATGCTTCAAGTTCAAAATCTTTCATAAAATCGGCGACTCTTTCAGGTATAGAACCAAAATAATGGTCGTCTAACTGCTGATTTTTTGCGGCAGAATGTCCAAATACAGTTCTACCTGTCATAACTAAATCGGGGCGAGCATAAAACAAAGCTTCGTCAATTAAAAAATACTCTTGCTCCCAGCCGAGAGTTGGATAAACTTTAGTAATATTTTTATCAAAAAAACTACAAACATCAACCGCAGCCTTATCAATTGCATTAATACTTTTTAGCAGAGGAGCTTTAAAATCAAGAGATTCGCCTGTATACGAAATAAAAATTGTTGGTATACATAAAGTTGAGCCCATAATAAAAGCAGGCGAAGACGGGTCCCAAGCTGTATAACCTCTTGCTTCAAAAGTATTACGCATACCACCGTTAGGGAAACTTGACGCATCAGGTTCTTGCTGAATCAGATTTTTTCCCTCAAAGCATTCAATAGACCTGGGTCCGTCAGCAAGAGTCAAAAAAGCATCATGCTTTTCAGCAGTAGCACCATTGAGCGGATGAAACCAGTGAGAATAATGAGTTGCACCTTTGCTTAATGCCCAGGCTTTCATAGCCGAGGCAACCTGATCTGCTATTCGATTATCAACTGTGTAGCCCAAATTTATTGTTTGTTGCATAACATTAAACACGTAGCTTGGCAGGGTTTCACGCATTGCCTCGCTATTAAATACCATACTGCCAAACAATGATGAAATCTTTTGTTCTTGCTTTAGTACATGTTTTTTGTTTCTGTTTAGTGCATTGTTTAATGCCGCTTCTCTGAAAGTTGCCATATTATGGTTTAAAAAAACGACAAAATTATGTTTTTTTTTTGCAAAAATTATTTTTTTTTATTATATTTGTAACAGCTATGTTAGAATTCTGATTTTTTTTTAATTTTCAGATAAGTTTAAAAAATAGATTTTAAAGGTATTTTATGAAAATTGAATGCTTAAATATTTACTTATTCCATTTTTAAAAATGCCCGTTTTATAATAAATAATTGATATTCTTTAATTAAAAATTTACTTACTTTTTTGCATAATTATTATCACTTATAGTTATATTTTAA
>CAZDEU010000176.1:0-4981 GCA_964504265.1 uncultured Bacteroidales bacterium | reverse complement strand
ACACCCAAACACCATTTAGCATGAGTAAAACACCATTTATCGCGAGTGATTTCGCATTTAGTTATCCTCAATACCCTGATTATTGTTAAAAAACATTAGTTTCAGAACAACTGACCTCTACGGATTTTAATATGATACCAAAATTAGTGGTATCAGGAAAACTTTTTGCTATGATATAAGTAAATGCTGATAATCATTAAAGAATAAACATACTTTATAAAAAATTTTAACGATACTTCTTAACGCAGTCTGTTGATTTATGCAATCCTAACGGATTGCAACGCTCGGTAGAAAAGTGCAGGAGATTTTAAATTGCATTCCTAAGGAATGCATCCTTATTCCTCAATTGGTTTAAAAACATATCGCTGCAAAGGGTAGCATTCCTACGGAATGCTAAATTAGACGTTGTATTGTATTTTCTACCGAGCGATACATTCCTAACGGAATGTCTTTAAAATGGTATCATTTTAAAATCCGATAAAAAATGATTTTAAAAATATTCAACTATAAAAATCTTAAATTTCTTGTAGTTATAACGAAATCTTGTAGTTAAATCAAAATCTTGAGGTCAGTTGTTCTGAGTTTTTTTTACATGTTTATTGCATTTTCCTTAAACATTCAGAACTCCTATTAAATAAATTTTATAATAATTTTCGTTTAAAAAGCATCTCATATTAATATTTAACCTAAACATTAGTATATTTGAAAAATACTTACATTTGTATAATAAAAGAAATGCGTTAACGTAATATAGTATTATCTTTAAATTATTTTTTATGCTAAAATATTTAAAGTTAGCTATTGTTTTGACAACTACCTTTATTTTGTTTCTTAATATAAATATTTCTTATGCAGATAATATTAAAAATAGCACAAATGCTAATTTGTTGTTTAGTAAAGGAGAACAACAATATAACGCGGGCAATTACGATTTAGCTATTATTTCATTTACATCTGCTTATAAAAAGTTTCAAGCACTTTCGGACTGGGACAATTATTTAAAATCGTTAATAGAAATTGGACATTGTTACAGAAGAAAAGGAGATTTTGAAGAAGGCTTAAAATATGCAAACATTGCTGAAGTGGAAGCTTCAAAATATTATAATAAAAAAAATATAATATTTTCGGACATTTATCATTTGCAAGGAAGTTTAATAGCCAACTCGGGAGATTACAATGGTTCAATAAATTATTTTACTAAATCAATAAATATTAAAACAAGTGTACTTGGTAAAAAAGACACCAACCTTTCAACATCATATAATAATTTAGGCAATACATATTTTTTTCTTGGCAAATACGACAAAGCACTTGCTTATTATAAAAAAGCAATTGAAATAGCACACAACAGAATAGTGTACAGCGTTCCTGAAGTGGCAATGTTCAATTTATCGGGCGCCATTACATTAAGTATCATAGGTGAAATTGATCAGGCAAAATATCATTATGCTGAGTCATTACGAATTGGCAAAAAAACATTGGCAGAAAATGATGACGACCTCTTAAGAATTTATATGAATATTGGGAATTTTTTGATTCAACTTGGTCGATACGATTTAGCTCTTAATTTATTGAATGCCGTAAAGGAGTCATTTATAAATAAGTACGGCAACAATTATTATGAATTGGGATTTGTATATACTAATATAGGCAATATATATGGACACAAAGGCGATAGTGATAAAGCAACAGATTTTTATTTTAAAGCACTTGACGTTTATAAATCAAATTACAGAAAAAACCATCCTGAAATAGCTTCTGCTTATATGAATATTGGACGTTGCTTTTATGAAAAAAAAGAATACAAAAAAGCTATATCGTATTATTACAATAGTATTAAAAGCTCTGATAATACATTTACTCGCATACGAACGTATAGGAACACAGGCTTAGCTTATGAGCACTTAAAAGAAACAGAACAAGCTGAATTATATTTTGAAAAAGCTATACAATTAAGTGAAAAACTATTAGGCAACAAACATTATGAAACAGGTATGAGTTATTTGAACAAAGGGGAATTTTATTTTAATAATAACAATAAAGAAAAATCAATAGAATTATATTTTAAAGCATTAAATATTTTTAAAACAGTATTTGGCAATAAACATACTGACGTTGCTTATTGTTATACAAACATTGGTTATTATTATTATTCAGAAAAAAAATACGAAGAAGCATTAAAATATTATCAACAGGCAATAATTTCATTAAATATTAATTTTAACAATAACGATGTATATGCAAATCCTGAGACAAACAAAGTTTTATTGGAACAAAACCTTATAAGACCATTACATCAAAAAGCAAGAACATTGGTGAAACTCTGGCAAAAGACTTCCAACATAAAAGATTTGAAAGCGGGTTTAGATACATATATTGAAACAATAAAATTGCTTGATAAAATTAGAACATCTTATACTCAAAGCAGCAGTCTTGAATTAGGCAGTAAAACTAATACAGTTTATACTGAAGCAATAAAAGTATGTCTTGATTTATATTCAATAAAAAAAGACTATAAATATAAAGAAATTGCTTTTGAACTTTCTGAAAAAAGCAAAGCCGCTGTATTACTTTCTGCTATAAAAGAAATACAAGCAAAGAATTTCGGACAAATACCCCAGTCATTTATTATTTATGAAAATGAAATTGAAAAAGAAATTGCTGAATATGTTAGCCTAATTGATATTGAAGAGCAAAGCAATAACCCATCTGAAAAAAAATTAAGATTATTAAGAAGCAAACTACTTGCACTTAAACAAAAAAAAGAAGCACTCGAAGATTTTTTAAATATTAATTATCCTGCTTATTTTAATTTAAAATACAATACTGATGTTATAAAATTAAATGAATTACAAAAACAATTAACTAAAAATCAAACTATAATAGAATACACATTATCAGATTCTATAATATATATATTTCTGATAAGCAAAGAGCAATATGAGATAGAAGAGGTTAAAACAGACTCACTTTTTTATAAAAATATTAGTTTTTTCAGAAGTTCAATCAGCAATAATAAGTTTTCAGATATTAATAAAGATAGTTTCGACAAATTTGTTCATTCTTCATACAAATTATACGAAAAATTAATTAAACCAATAGAAAAACATATTACTAATGACCAATTAATTATAATACCTGGAGGTGAATTAGGATATATTCCCTTTGAATCTTTAATAACAAAATTACCAAATAACCAAATTTTTGATTACAGAAGTTTGCATTATTTACTTTATAAATATTCTACAAGTTATTCAATTTCAGCAACAATGCTTTACAGCACAACTAAAAGCAATACTGCACGCAAAAAAGTAATTGCTTTCTCGCCTCAATACAAAACAATTTCATCTGCAGTATATAAAAACGATAGTACTCTGCCACTTCATTTTTTATCACCACTTCCTGAAGCTGTTAAAGAAGTAAATGCAATAGGAAAATATTTTAAAACTGATGTTTATACTAAAGAATTAGCAACTGAAAGCAATTTCAAAAAAGAAGTTAGCAAATACGATATAATACATCTTGCTATGCATACAATTATTGATGATAATAATCCTATGTACAGCAAATTAGTTTTTTCGTATCCCGACAACAACAACAAAGAAGATGGTTATTTAAACACTTACGAAATATTTAATCTTGATTTAAATGCAAGGCTTGCTGTTTTAAGTGCGTGCAATACAGGCTACGGCAAACTACTAACAGGCGAGGGCATTTTAAGTATGGCACGAGGGTTTATATATGCAGGTTGTCCGAGTATTATAATGACATTGTGGACTGTAGAAGATAAAACCAGTTCAGAGCTTATAAATTCCTTTTATAAATATTTAAATTCAGGAATGACAAAAGATATGGCATTAAGACAGGCTAAACTTGACCATCTTAAAAATGCTGATCAATTAAAAGCACATCCTTTCTTTTGGTCAGGTTATGTAAATATTGGAGATACTGCAACATTAACGAATGAAATATGGTTTTATAAATACAATAAAATTATAATGCTAATTTCATCAATTGCCGTATTAATAATATTAATAAAAAGGAAAAGAATTTTTTATAAAATATTTAATCGAAACTAATTTTTTCATCAAATTCATCATTGTACAAAGGGTCTGATTGCACACGTTCAACTAAAGTTTCCTTACATTGATATTTACGTTTTTTGGCATAATTTTCACTTTTATAACCCATAATTTCAGCAATTTCGCGTAAAGAAAACTTTTTCATAAAAAGAATAAGCACCTTTTGACAATCCTGACTTAACTTAGCAAAATTACGTTGAAAAATACGTCTACGTGAATCAGTTATATATTCATCTATTTCAATTTCAGGAATATTGATAAACTCTGTATCATCACCAACTAAATCTTCGGCACGAATTTTACGTTTATTAAGTTCTTTAAGCCAAATATGTTTACAAATTGAATAAAGATAAGTTTTAAAAGACGATGTTAAAACGAGACTATTACATTTTACTTTTTTAAATATAATGATAACAGACTCCTGAAAAATATCCCGAGCATCTTCTTCACTTCCATTATTTGAACAAATATAAAATTTTACCATAGGAAGATATTTATCATAGATATACTCAAGAATAATATCGTCCTTTAGTAAAATTCCTTTTAAAATATCATTGTCCGAATATTCCAATTCCAAATAAATTAATAAATAATAATAAAAGATAAGAGCTGTTATACGGTATGTTAATGTATAAGTTTCTAAAAATAAAGTGAAAAATTTTTACACTATTATCCAAAAAAATATATTTGTAAAATCATCAAAATAACAGTTAAAATATTGAGGAATAATATATAGATTAAAAATAATTAGTCGTTTCAAGAGCTTTTAAAGTTGCATAATATCCAATATTGAATATTTCCGGACTTTTAGAAACATCAAAAATACCATAATTTTTCAAAGCATCGGGCTGAATATATAAGTTGAACTGAGGAATTTTCTCGTATAACCCTGCATTAAA
>CAZDEU010000175.1:0-4985 GCA_964504265.1 uncultured Bacteroidales bacterium | reverse complement strand
GTCTTAAGATAAAACTTTCGAGCTTCTTTCCTGTCGGTGCGTGGCTTTGATTTATAAAAAAGGGAATAATAAATATTCCCTTTATATTATATTAAAATTAATACAAATTTGTTCAAATAACAAACAAAATATATTTTTTTTAAAAACTTTTTAATAAATCAATACGTTTTTTAGCTTTCAAATATTTTGTAGTATCTGTTTTTTTGTCATATAAAGCCATTTCCCAGTCGCCATACATAGCATTAGGAATTACAATAAATTTAGTTCCAAAATCTTTGTAAATGCTATCGGTAATTTTATTTCTGGTATTTTGGTCAGTATTATCGTAAACAACAGAAAAATCAGCAAGATTATCGCCAAGATAAAGTATTACGTGATAATCTTTTTGAATAGAATTTCTGCGAGGTTCTTTGCTATTATCTTTTTCATCATCTTTTCTGAAAAGAGTGTGTTGCTTATCGACCATAGGAAAGCCTTTATCGATAAGATTTTTCATAGTTTCATCAAGTTGGTGTTCTTTTCTGTTAGAAACATAAAAAATTTCAATACCTTTAGATACAGCATAATTTAAAAATTCAACTGCACCAGGCAAAGCTTCAGCTTTAGCAAGTTCACACCATTCATACCACATAGCAGGGTAATTTATAGTATCAGTAATACATTTAGCCTGATGAGGGCTATTATCAAGAACAGTTTCATCAACATCAAGAATAATAGCTCTTTTGGTAGTTTTGATACTCGGATCTGCTAAATTCAAGTCAACCATAAGCTTAGCTGTATTAAAAGCCTGATAGCATAAAGCTTTATATTCGGCAGCATTTTGCTGAAACAATACAGGCATTAACATATATTCGTTAGATAACTTAGCCTGAGTATCCACTATAGCTGATGTTTCAGTTTTTTTACAATTATTGCAGGCTGCTAAGCATAATACAATACAAATTATTGCAACAAAAGTTATTTTTTTCATACGATTATATTTTTTAATTTTTAACGGTATCGTATGGAAGTTGCATGCTAATTATCATTTCCTTGTGTGATTTTTTAATCATGCTCGTTTCATACTATTAATTTTATAAAAAATAAAGGCGACTTATGAAAAGCCACCTTATCATGTTAATTGTTATTTGTCTACATTTTCAGTAACATTATACATATTTGCAAGACGTTTATAGGAATTATAACGCCATTTAGCATTCTCTTCAGCAGCATTAAAAAGTTCGTCAGCTTCCTGAGGGAATGATTTCTTAAGAGAAGTATACCTTACTTCATTATTCAAGAAGTTTTTAAATTCTTCCCATTTAGGTTCTTTAGAATCTAATGAAAAAGGATTTTTACCTTCATTTTCGAGAGCAGGATTATAACGATACAGATGCCAGTAGCCACATTCAACAGCTTTTTTCATTTCTAACTGTGTTTTACCCATACCCGAATGTAAACCATGATTGATACATGGTGCATAAGCTATTACAACAGAAGGACCTGGATATGCCTCAGCTTCAGTTATTGCTTTTAATAATTGAGAATGACTTGCACCCATAGCTACCTGAGCTACATAAACATAACCATAACTCATTGCCATCATTCCAAGATCTTTTTTACGAATTCTTTTTCCTGAAGCAGCAAATTTAGCAACTGCTCCAATAGGAGTTGATTTAGATGCCTGACCACCTGTGTTAGAATATACTTCTGTGTCTAATACCAACAGATTAATATCCTGACCCGAAGCAATAACGTGATCTAAACCACCATAACCAATATCATAAGCCCAACCATCACCACCAAATACCCAGATTGACTTCTTAATCAAATATTGTTTAAGCTCCAGAATTTGTTTTGCAACTTTATTATTTTCCTTTTCTAATAAAGGCAATAATTTTTCAGAAGCAATACTTGATTTTTCGGCATCATCCATCCCCTGTAACCATTCGTTGAAAACATCTTTAAGTTCGACAGAAACGTTATTTATTTCGTTTTTCATTAAAATTGCAATACGTTCGCGCATTTTAGCAACTCCGGTCTGAATACCAAGTCCATATTCAGCATTATCTTCAAACAAAGAATTTGCCCAAGCAGGTCCTTTACCCGAATTACTGTTAGCTCTGTAAGGCGTAGAAGGAGCAGAACCACCATAAATTGAAGAACAACCAGTAGCATTAGCAACAATCATTCTTTCGCCAAAAAGCTGAGTTACTAATTTAATATAAGGCGTTTCGCCACAACCACCGCAAGCACCTGAAAATTCAAATAAAGGCTGAGCGAACTGACTATTTTTAACAGTTTTATTTTTGGGTAATAAATTTTCTTTATAACCAACTTTTTTATCAAGATAATTCCATCTTTCAATTTCTTGTTTTTGAGTTTCAAGATGTTTCAAAACAAGCGCCTTATTTGGAGCAGGGCAAATATCAACACAGTTACCACAACCAGTACAATCTAAAACACTTACCTGAATTCTGAAATTATAACCTTTTAAACCACCTAATCCTTTTTGAGTAGTAGTACCAGCAGGAGCAGCAGCAAGCTCTTCATCAGTTAGAACAAAAGGACGAATAGCAGCGTGAGGGCAAACATAAGAGCATTGATTACATTGAATACAAGCTTCATTATTCCATTCAGGGACACTAACAGCAACACCTCTTTTTTCAAATTCGGTAGTACCGGCGGGGAAAGTACCATCTTCTCTTCCTTTAAAAGCACTAACAGGAAGATCGTCGCCTTTCATTGCATTAATAGGTTCTACAACACTTTTAAGGAAATCGCCAATATTTGAGGTTTTATTTTCTTTAACAACTTGAATATTTTTCCATTCAGCAGGTATATTAACCTTAACAACTTCTCCTCCTTTATCAACCGCAGCATAATTCATTTTTACAACATCTTCACCTTTTCTTCCATAAGTTTTCTTAATTGCATTTTTCATATATTCAACTGCAACATCATAAGGAATAACATTAGAAACTTTAAAGAAAGCTGATTGTGTTATAGTATTCGTTCTATTGCCAAGACCAATATTTTCGGCAATTTCAGTTGCATTAATTATATAGAAATTAATATTGTTTTCAGCAAGATATTTCTTCATACTGTCGGGCAATTGTCTTTTAGTTTCTTCTTCATCCCATAAGCTATTCAAAAGGAATGTACCACCTTTTTTAAGACCTTTTAATACATCGTATTTATCAAGATAAGCAAAAACATGACAAGCAATAAAATCGGCTGTATTAACTAGATAAGGTGATCTTATAGGAGTATCGCCAAATCTTAAATGCGATACGGTAACCCCACCCGATTTTTTTGAGTCATAGGCAAAATATGCTTGACAATATTTATCAGTTGTTTCACCAATAATTTTAATAGAATTCTTATTAGCACCAACCGTTCCATCAGAACCAATACCATAAAATTTAGCTGAAAAAGTACCATTAGAAGCAAGATCAATTTCAGGTAAAATAGGTAATGATTTTTTAGTAACATCATCAATAATTGAAATAGTAAACTGATTAACAGGTTTTTCCTTAGCAAGATTTTCAAAAACCGAAATAATATGAGCAGGGGTTGTATCTTTTGAACTTAACCCATAGCGTCCGCCAACAATTACAGGTTTATCAGCTTTATCGTAAAATAACTCTCTTATATCTAAATATAAAGGTTCTCCATTAGCACCTGGTTCTTTTGTACGATCTAATACACTAATTTTTTTAACTGATTTTGGTAACACATTAAAGAAATATTTTGCAGAGAAAGGACGATATAGATGAACACTTACCAACCCGGTTTTTTCACCTTTAGCATTAAGATAATCAACTGTTTCTTTAATAGTTTCAGTAATAGAACCCATAGCAACAACAATATTTTCAGCATCAGCAGCACCATAATATGTAAATGGATGATATTCTCTTCCAGTTATAATACTAAGTTTTTGCATATATTCTTCAACAATATCAGGAACTGCATCGTAGAATGGATTAGCAGCTTCCCTAGTTTGAAAATATATATCAGGATTTTGAGCTGTACCTCTAGTAACAGGGTTTTCTGGATTTAAGGCTCTTTGACGGAACTCATTTAACGCATTAGTGTCAATTAATTCGCCTAATTCTTCAGTAGTGGGAGCTTCAACTTTCTGAATTTCGTGTGAAGTTCTGAAACCATCAAAAAAGTGTAGGAAAGGAATTCTTGTTTTAATAGCAGCAAGATGAGCAACTGCGGCAATGTCCATAATTTCCTGAACACTACCAGTAGCAAGTAATGCAAAGCCAGTTTGTCTTGCACTCATAACATCACTATGGTCACCAAATATTGAGAGAGCCTGAGCAGCAATACTTCTTGCACTAACATGGAAGACACCAGGTAACAGTTCACCAGAAATCTTATACATATTAGGTATCATCAACAATAAACCTTGCGAAGCAGTAAAAGTAGAAGTTAAAGCACCCGATTGCAAACTGCCATGCACAGCACCTGCAGCGCCTGCTTCAGATTGCATTTCAACTAATTTAACTGTTTCGCCAAAAATATTTTTTCGTCCTGCCGCTGCCCATTCATCAATATTTTCAGCCATATTGGATGAAGGAGTGATAGGATAAATTGCAGCAACTTCACTAAACATATATGCAATATGAGAAGCTGCATAATTGCCATCGCATGTTACAAATTTTTTTTTCTTTTCCATGATAGTTTAAAATTATATAAATATTTGTATGAAAATCAAGTAATTACAAATTTACTTACTGTTTTGACTGCAAAAGTAAATAAAATTAATTTAATGTAAAGCAAATTTTCAAGTTTTAGCTAAATCTTTTTTGAAGTGATTTATATCAGAATTATATCAACCTCTTAGAATTAATAGAATAAATTTCATAAAGTTGTTAAAAGTAATTAAGATTATAAAAACAAATATTAAACGACATAAATGATTTATTTATCATAATTAAAAATAAACATTCAAGGCATTAAATCTTTGTATAGCTTCAGAACAACTGACCTCA
>CAZDEU010000174.1:0-4986 GCA_964504265.1 uncultured Bacteroidales bacterium | reverse complement strand
AAATTAATTTCTTCTATTGGTGTTGAACGTAAAAGAATTGTTGACCCAAACACCTGTACTTCAGATTTATGCTTTAAAGCTGCCGAAAAATTAATCGAAGAACTTAAATGGAATAAAGAAGAAATTAATTGTTTGGTCTTTGTTTCACAAAGCATGGATTATGTTTTACCTGCAACGTCTTGTATTCTACAAAACCGTTTAGGTTTAAGTAATGATTGTTATACATTAGATATATCATTAGGCTGTTCAGGTTGGGTACATGGATTAAGCACAATAGCTTCATTAATATTTGCTGGCAACGGTAAGCAATTTAGAAAAGCAATTCTTTTAAGTGGTGACACATCTTCAAAATCAATATCTAAAGAAGATAAAAGTGCATGGCCTTTGTTTGGTGATGCTGGCTCTGCTACAGCAATTGAATTTAAACAAGGTGCCGATGGTTTAAAATTCCATTTTGGTACTGATGGCGATGGTGCTAATGCTATTATTATTAAAGATGGTGGTTATCGTAATTGTGTTAGCGAAGAAAGTTTTATTAATAAAACATTTGAAGGAGGTATAATAAGGAATAATCTGCAGCTTCAATTAGATGGAATGGATGTATTTGCATTTGCTATTTCTAAAGCACCCCAAAGTGTAAATAACACTATTGAATATTTTAATATTAATAAAGAGGCTATAAACTATTACATTTTTCACCAGGCTAATCTTTTTTTGAACGAAAAAATACGAAAAAAATTAAAATTAGACATTTCAAAAGTGCCTTATTCTCTTAAAAATTTCGGTAATACGAGCAGTGCTTCAATTCCTTTAACAATGGTTACTGAATTAAGAGAAAAATTAATCAATTCTGATTTATTAAATATTGCTTGTGGTTTTGGCGTAGGGCTTTCTTGGGCTAGTGTTGCATTTAACACAAAAAGTATAATATGTCCTGAAGTAATTGAATATTAAGTTTTTTAAACTATGTATAATCCATTTTCATTACAAGGTAAAACAATATTTGTAACAGGTGCATCTTCAGGAATAGGTAAAGCTATTGCCATTGAGTGTTCTAAGATGGGGGCAAGATTAGTAATTACCGGTAGAAACGAAGAGAGGTTAAATAATACTTTTAATCAATTGCAGGGTGATAATCATCTTTCAATTATTGCAGATTTAGAATTAGTAGAAAATGCTAACAATTTATTAGATAATATGCCAGAATTAAATGGTATAGTACATTGTGCTGGGTATGTTGAGACTCTGCCCTTCCCTTTTGTTACTTATGAAAAAATTGAGAAAATATTTAAAGTAAATTTTTTTACACCAGTATTATTGACAAAAAACCTTTTACAAAAAAAATTATTAAAGAAAGAAAGTTCAGTTGTTTTTATTTCTTCAATTTCTGGCAACTTATGTATTGCACCTGCAAATAGCATGTATAGTTCTACTAAAGCTGCTGTTAATGGCATTGCAAAAGGTATGGCTTTGGATTTAGCTCCAAAAAAAATTAGAGTAAACACAGTAATGCCTGGAATGATTAATTCAGCTCTTTTGAGTATAGGTAAGGTAACTGAAGAACAATTGCAGAACGATATGAGAACATATCCTCTGAAACGTTATGGAGAGCCTGAAGAGGTTGCTTATGCTGTCATATATTTGCTTTCAGATGCCAGCAAATGGGTTACAGGAACTAATCTTTTAATTGATGGAGGATGTACTTTAATATAAAAATTATCTACAAATGTTTGAAAATTTTATAAATGAAAATAATAACAATATGCAATATCCAATAATAAAAATTTATTGTTGAATGAAAAAAGTTTTTATAAAAGGGATTTCATATTATTTGCCTGAAAAAATATTAAGCAATTCAGACTTAGTAGAAGAATTTCCTAACTGGACAGCCGAAAAAGTAGTAAAAAAGATAGGTATAAATACAAGGCATATTTCTGCTGAAGATGAAACTGCTGGCGATATGGCTGTTAAAGCTGCTCAAAAATTATTTTCGGAATGGAATATTAAAAGTGAAGAAATTGATTTTATTTTACTTTGCACTCAAAGCCCTGATTATTTTTTACCTACAACTGCCTGTATTATTCAGGATAAATTAAATATACCTATTAATTCAGGTGCTTTAGATTATAATTTGGGCTGTTCGGGGTATATTTATGGTCTTGCGCTGGCTAAAGGTCTGGTGGTTGCGGGTACTGCAAAAAATGTTCTTTTACTTACTTCAGAAACATATACTAAACATATTCATCCCCAAGATAAAAATAACCGTAGTATTTTTGGTGATGCCGCTGCTGCAACGTTAGTATCTGATAGTGGATTTGCTGAAATAGGTAATTTTGCTTTTGGCACTGATGGTAAGGGCGCAAAAAATTTGATTGTTGAAAATGGGGCTATGAAGCAAAGGTCTAAAACATGCAAAGAACTCATTAACAAAGAATTTGGAGCTGATTATTTATATATGAAAGGCACCGAAATTTTTACATTCACATTAGAACGGGTGCCAATTTTAATAAATGAAACACTTATTAATAATAACTTAATAAAAGATAACATAAGTTTATATGTTTTTCATCAAGCAAATCAATATATGCTTAATTTTTTAAGAAAAAAAATTGGTATTGATGAAAATAAATTTTTCTTTTTTATGTCAGATGTTGGCAACACAGTTTCATCTACAATACCAATAGCATTAAATGAAGCACTGAAAAAAGGTATTGCAAAAGATAAAATTTTGATAGCCGGATTTGGCGTTGGATACTCATGGGGAGGAGTTGTTCTAAATTACATAATTTAATAATCATAGACTAACAATAAAATTATTTATACTTAAAGTATATATTAACAAACTAATGAATAAGAACGAAAACAAGCCGGATATTAATTTATTATTTATAGGAAATCCAAATTCGATACACGATTTAAAATGGGCTGAGCATTTAGCTGATTTATATTCAAATAAAATATACTTTTTGGCTACATGTAAAATTGATGAAAAAGTAATTTCATGTTATGGTTATGATAAATTAAACAAAATTATATTTTTAAAATCTTTACCAGTTTTTTCAATTGTAAAAATCAACAGACTCATATCGGGAATTATATATTTACGCAAAATAATTTCAGAATATAAAATTAATTTAATACATATATCTTTTGCAACACCTAATGCCTTATGGGCTTTATTTGTAAATGTTAAATATGTTATTACTATTCATGGGTCTGATTTATTACAAGTAATACCAGGTTTGCATAATAGCAATGGCATAAGAAGTTTTTATAATAAATTTTTATGGCATCTTTTTAAAAAATCTTTTAGAAAAGCCTGTGCTATAACTTGTGCATCTAATCATCTAAAAAATAAATTTATTGAATTGTATGGAACAACATACAATTTATCAGTAATAAGGTCGGGGGTTGAAATAAATTATATTCATCAAAATCATATAAAATGGGACGATAAATTACCAGATGATTGTAAAATTGTTTTTTCACCACGACTAATAAGCGATATTTATGATACTTACCTGCAAGTGCAAGCTTTAGATTTTTTACCTGATGAAATTATTAAAAATTATTATTTCGTATTTATTGGTTGCAATGGTAATGATTATTCTGCAAAAATATTACAAAAGCTCATAGAGCTTGAAAAGGGAAAGGGGCTTAAATTTAAGTTTTATCCTTTCATATCTCAAAAACAAATGTTTTCGTTGTTGCATCGATCTTCTCTTGTAATTATGACACCCAAAAGTGATGGTACGCCTAGCAGTGCATTAGAAGCAATGACACTTCAAAAACCTTTGATTGTCAGTGACTTGAATTATGATGCTGAAATTTTTGAAAACAATTGTTTTACGTTAAAAGAAAGATCACCCGAAAAATTAGCACAATTAATTGACGAAGCTTTACACAATTACCCTGCTTCTATGCTTTTGAATGCGTATAAGGCTGTTAATGAAAATGGAAATATTAAAATTGAAATGCAAAAACTAAAAAATATTCATGAATCTGTATTAATTCAAGAATAAATCCACAAAAACAAAAAATTTTACAAATGAAAGATACATATACATTAATTTCATTTAAAGAACATATAAATAACGATTTGTTTAATTTTTTTAAAAGAGAGGTTTCACAAGAATTAACTGAACAAGTTTTTTTATGGGAATATTATCACGAAAAAAGTATTTTAGTGTATTTTGAAAAAAATAGTGATCAAGTTGTTGGTACTTATGGGATTATACCTTATTTCGTTGAATATTATAACGATATAATTTGTATTGCGAAAGGTGAAACTACTTATATTAAATCGTCAGAACAGGGGATTGGTCTATACGAATCAATGTACGAAAAAATCGTTAGTGAATGTATTAATAATAATATTGTTTTAACTTGGGGATTTTCCCATTTAAATAAAAACCTTTTCAGGAAATATGGCAGTATAGTAGATGACACCTGCCTCAAAGAATCAATTATAATAGTTAAACCCTGCTTTAACAAAAATATTTTATCACAAAAAAAATCTTTCTTAAAGTATTTATATCATATATATAGATCATTTATTTCTTATTTTAAATATTTTGTTTCATTAAAGTTTAATAAATCTGACAAGTATATAATATCTGATAATTTAAAAAACAACGACGATATAATTAAATTATTCAGTAAATTAAAAACAAAATATACTGAAATATTAAATATAAGAATGGATATTGAATTTTTAAATCACAGAATATTTGAAAATCCGCTAAATCAGTATTTAACATATTTTTTATATAATAAGAATAATGAGCTTTTAGGATACATTTTGGTTTGTTTAAATAAGAAAAAAAATACTGCTTATATTTCCGATTTAACTGCTATTGATTTTAGCATAAAAGAAATTTTATTAAGAAAAGCTATTAAGGAAATCAGAAAATATAGAGAAATTAATACAATTAACTTATTTGGCAATACCTCTAACATTATAATTAATAATAATTTTGAGCTTTT
>CAZDEU010000173.1:4384-5022 GCA_964504265.1 uncultured Bacteroidales bacterium | reverse complement strand
TAGAATAAGTAGATAACGGTCATATCCGAGTAAGATAAAATCATTATAAACCGTGAAAAGATTATAATTATCATAATAGTCTTTTCGTAGAGAACTATTTAAACGAGGAATTTTAATAATAAAAGAATCGACTTTCGTTTCATTTATATAAAAGCAATAAAGGGTAAATTCATTAGCATGCATATAAGACGCATTGTACTTATAAAACCAAATACGTTCGTCTGTTTGCAGATGGTTAAAAATAATTGTCGTATCGTGTTCCAGTATGGAACAAAGGTGATTTTGAGAGTACGCCGAGATAATTATTTGAAATAGGATAAATACATAAAAGGTTTTCATTATTGATAAATTTAAAATTCTACAACTACTATTGAAAATTCTGTTTCAAGTGTTCCACAATCATCCTCTAAATCAACAGTATGTGCCACTACTCCAATATGAACTTGGTGACCTTCAATAGAATATAAAATTAACTGTCTGGATTTATGTGAAGCTTCCTGTTCTAAAGATATCTCGTTAATCATTTCATTAACTACACTTTCAAATTGAGAGTAATAAAAAGAATATGAATTATTGTTATTGTCTGATACAGTAACCGTTCCACCATCTGGACCATAAGCGTAATAAATGGCACATAG
>CAZDEU010000173.1:1795-4374 GCA_964504265.1 uncultured Bacteroidales bacterium | reverse complement strand
AATTGATGGACGTATCGATACCCATTAACACCAGGTGCAATGGGTTTTCCACCTTTAATCGTCAAAGAACTAATTACTACAGGTCCAACTTCACATAATGCAATGTTATTAATAAAACAAAATCCGGCTATTAATAAGACAATTTTAAAAAATATATTATTTACTAATGTTTTCATTATTATTAAATTTTATGTTATTAATATTCTAATTTGATTAATTTTGTGTAATTTATCGTTTCTTTATGCTTATTATAGAATAAGCGGTTTTCTTCTTTTATTATATTTTTACTTCGCGGGATAACCCCGCTATATAAAGGTTGTTACTTCCCATACATAACAGGTATTGTTGCGTATGAAGAAGGATAAACGCATTGTTTTATAACACGGAAACAAATCATTAAATACATATAAAAACACAAGCAAAGGGAAAGATAACACGCAAAAGAATAAGACATACTCTCTATTTAATAGATATTGAATTAATTTAACCGGTAGTGTTTTCATCGTTTCTTTGGTTTATATTTTCGGAGCAAAGTTACTTTTTTTTTATTACAAAAAATCGTTTCAGATAAACTTTTTTTATTTTGCTTATTTTCAGTGAGAATAATTTTATATCCGTCATTGAACATAGAGAGCCATAACGGAAAAACTTAATCCCATTTTTGTCATAACAAACTTATAAAAAACAACCTATTGATATTGTTATGAAAACCTTTAAAAAAAAAATCAAAATAATCATAGTAAAAACATTCGAATATAAAAAAATGTAATTATCTTTGCAAGCAGAAATGTGCATTATTTCAAATGTTAGAAAGGTATAAACTACGTTTGATAGAAAATGGCACCATCTACATGCTTTGTTATAAGAAGTAACAACCATAATTTATGCGGTATTATTTTTCTTGAAAAAAATCAGGAGGTATATATACAAATTAGAGTTTATCGCGCCATAAAACGGGAATCGAAAGATTAAAAAAAGGACTATCTAAAGGTTATCAAATTGCTTTAATGTGTTCTGAGGCTGAACCATTTGATTGTCACCGCTTTTCATTAATATCATACTATTTGGTTCGAAACGGTTATGTGGTTAAACACATTCTAAAAAATAAAGCATTAATTGATAATAATGAATTAGAAATCAGGCTGCTAAAAAAGTACGATAAAGTAATCCCTAAGCCTACATTATTCGACCATAAAATACTTACTCCTATTGAGCAGCTTAATATGGCATATCGTTTTAGGAATATGGAAGTGGCTTATGATACCTTAAATGAATAATATTATGATAAAAGTTTTTACCATAGGTTTTACAAAAAAATCAGCCGAACATTTTTTCGAACTCCTAAAGGAAAATGGCGTAAAGAAAGTTGTTGACAAAAGAATTATTGTTGGATTATCAAAATAAATCGAATATAAATACTTTACGTTCTTTTGCATCCATTTTAAATCATTTGCTTATTTATATACTTTTGCAATGGATAAAAATTTAACTTTTATTGTTAGATAAAAAGATATTGCAATAAAATCACTATCTTTGCAAAAAGAAAATCATTATGAAACTTTGGAACAATAAAACTGAAATCCAATTCTTTATTGAAGCCCTCAAAAACTTTGCTTCACCGGAACAATTATTTTATAATTTGCAAGACGGATACTTTGCTTATGTCCCCAAAGGCTCAAATGCAGAAGGTCAAACTTTACAAAGTAGAAATTCTCTTATAGGACAGTATACTGAAAAATGGAGTAAAACTATATTTGAACCAATTGCAAAAGAACTTGGACTTTACGCTGTTAATAGTGTGGTTTGTGAAGAATTAGGTTTAACAAGACAATCGAGTGCTGACCTTGCTTTATGCACAACCGATCAAACAAATCAAAAACCTGAAAATATAAAACTGCTTTTTGAAATAAAAATGAGTGTTGTGTCAAACTATAAATTTACACAACCGAATAAAGTTGAATTTATTGGGGATTATAAGCAACATAAAGGTAATCCTGCTTTACTTCGTTCCGATTCAATGCTAAAAGCTATTGGTAAATCAATAAATATTAGAGTTTCCGGAATTGCATCTTCAAAAATACCCGTAGTTGTTTTGGGTAATAGTCCCATTACAGAGAGTTACATAAAAAAGGTTGATTTTCTTAAAACTTCGGGTGTAATACAAGGCTTTTGGTCGTTAAATCCCAATCCTACCAATTCAGACTATGTTAAAAACACTCCGAAATTGGGTTTTCAAACCATATTAAACAAAGAACAACTTCTTAACAACAGCAAAGAACTTGTAACTAACGATATGAATTATTTCTCTTCAATGATTTCTAAATTGAAACTTGGAGAAATAATAAGAATTTCAAGTCAAGAAACAACCGACATTGCAAAAGCTAAAAAATTTTTAACCTTAATCCGAAATTAAAATGAAAGGACAAAACGGAACAGAAACAAGTGCTTTCGGAACAAACGGAAGAATTAATCATGATAGTTCGAAATTTTACAACGCTAAGTTATACACAGAACTTGGAAGGAGAGAAATAATTGATAAAAACGAAAATAAATTTCCTGATAAATTTGAGAATAAATTT
>CAZDEU010000173.1:0-1755 GCA_964504265.1 uncultured Bacteroidales bacterium | reverse complement strand
CCCGATAATTCGGTTCATTTAATGATTACTTCACCTCCATATAATGTATCAAAAGAGTATGATGAAGATTTGTCGTTAAAGGAATATTTGCATCTTCTTGAAAACTCATTTAAAGAGACTTATAGAGTACTTGTTAATGGTGGACGCGCTTGTATAAACCTTGCCAATCTTGGCAGAAAACCATACATCCCGTTAACTGATTATATTTCAAAAATGATGATTGACCTTGGTTTTAATATGCGTGGTGAAATCATTTGGAATAAAGCAGCAAGTGCAAGTCCTTCTACAGCTTGGGGAAGTTGGCAAAGTGCTGCAAATCCAATTTTAAGAGACATACACGAATATATTTTGGTTTTTTCTAAAGGCGATTATAAAAGAGAAAAAGACAAAAAAGAAAATACAATTACAAAAGAGCAGTTTATGGAATGGACAAAATCAATTTGGACAATGAATGCTGAAAGTGCAAGAAGAATTGGACATCCTGCACCATTTCCAGAAGAACTTCCATATAGACTAATTCAACTTTATTCTTTTAAAAACGATGTAATTTTAGACCCTTTTATGGGGAGTGGAACTACAGCAGTTTCTGCTTTGAAATCGAACAGAAAATTTGTAGGATACGACATAAGCAAAGAATATATCGACCTTGCAGAGAAAAGAATTGAACCATTAATAAAACAAACAAAAATAGCATTTGACTCGTAATGACAGAAATCTTCTATTAATTTGTAAACGATCAGAAATTATCACAAAAATTGAAAAACATGAACACAAGGGTTAAATAGTGAATGTGAGCAACTGATAAACTACGAACAAGAAATTGAGTAAAAAATTAGTAATAAAATATGCATTTTGTGGTTCAAAGATGAATTAATCCAAAACTATTAAAAATGCATAACTTTGCAGAAAAACCATGTAACTTTCAAATTATAAAAAACAAAATTTATGTTACAACTTGTCAAAACAGTTTTTAAGAAGAAAGCACTTTTATTTTTTAAACACCGTATATTATGGATAACAGAGTATTTTTAAGTGATTCATTCGAATATTTATTAAGATATCTATATGGACAAAATTATCGTTTTTACTTAGAAAGTATAACTTTTACCCAATGGAAACAACTTTTAGGAAAAATTACTAATTCCATAGAGACTAGTATCGATAATACAGTTGAGATTATTGATAAAAAGCATAGGAAAGATATGGTAAACATCTGCAGAATGACGAAAGAACAAATTTCCAAATCAGAGAATTTAAATGATTTAAATGAAAATACGATACTAGGGCTAATTAAATTAGTTTTTTATCTATTGGGGGAGATTCCTGATTACTGGGATTTGGAGAAAGTGAATAAACCTAAATGTTGGAAACTGAATTCTCATAGGCAAATAATGTATTACCAAAGCAATGAGCATAAAGTTAATTTGATAATCGATAATGCCCCTCCAATTGACCAATCAAATGAGTATAATAAGAGTTATTTAATGGAGAAATTGCATAAAGAATTTCATAGAGACTATACTAAGTTCTTGGATTGGTATATTGCTGAACACAAGGATAAATATTACGAATTATTTTAATCTTTTCCCAACCATCATCAAACGTTATGCTCTTCCCCTCTCACCTTCAACCCATTAAAAACATGCCTTTATTTTTTGTCCTAAGTAATATGAATAAGGATTAAAATGCTAGATATTTTTTTGTATTTTTCCTCTAAAAATAAAGAACGTATTAAACCTATTTAATTTTCACAAC
>CAZDEU010000172.1:3057-5065 GCA_964504265.1 uncultured Bacteroidales bacterium | reverse complement strand
AATCGCCTGAAACACGCGGCTCTCTTAACGAATGGCTTTATCATAAATTTTTGAACTATAATGGTTTGATAGCTCTGCGATATGATTTTATTTCAGTAAAATTAAATGGTAAAGACCTTGGCATTTACGCCATAGAAGAATTTTTTGAAAAAAGACTTATCGAAAATAATTCAAGACGCGAAGGACCAATTCTAAGATTTGACGAATCTTTATATATGCCTTTACTTAATGTAAAACCTACTGATATAGCCGACATACCTTCATTTTATAAAGAAGGTTTTACTGTTGCTCAGATTGATGCTTTTCAGACTAACAGAATATTAGCAGATTCTTCATACTATAAAAGATTTATAACTGCAAAAAATCTGCTCGAATCGTTCAGGATGGGAAAACTTTCGACAAGCCAGGTTTTTGATATACCAAAGTTAGCTTTGTTTTTTGCTGTTAACGACCTTGTTGGACAATGGGGCTACGGCGGGCATCATCCTATTGAATACAGAAATATAAGATTTTATTTTAACCCTTTTACCGCTAAAATTGAACCTATTGGCTATGATAATGGCTACATTTGGTACACCAGCGAAAATGGACTTCAGGTCGAAAATCCTGAAAATTATGAATGGATAGATTTGTTTTTCAGAGATTCTGAATTTATGAATCAGTATATAATTGCACTTAACAAGGTTTCTGAAAAAAAATATTTAGACGACTTTTTTAATAACATTTCTGCTGAAATGGAAAGTAAACTGGCAATTTTATATAAAGAATCTCCCAAGTATCGCTTTTTCGGGAAAGATATTTTATATGAAAATCAAAATTATATAAAAACAGTTTTAAATCACCCTTCTGTTATTAATGCTCATTTTTATAAAATTGAAGGCAGTAAATTGACTCTTAAAATAGGTAACAGGCAATGGATGCCACTCGAAATTACTGAGCTATTATATAAAGACAGTCTGAAATTTAAATTAATTGAAAATGTAGTTATACCTTCAAAAAAAGCACATCAATTAATTGAATACAAAGACGTAAGTTTTACTGTTAATCCTAACATAAAATGGACACCCTCAAATATTGCTAACCTTATTGTTAAATGCAATTTGAAGCCTTTAAATAAAGAGTTTTTATCTGCTGTGGTGCCTTGGCATTATAATAATTGGATTGAAGAAGATGCTCAATTTGTTTTAGCTCCTTCGGATATCAAACAATATAATTTTCTAAAAATTGACGAAACTACCAAATCAATATATATTGTTGAAGGTAAACATATTTTAAATGAAAATCTGGTTATTCCTTCAGGATATACAGTATATGCAGGCGAAGCAACTAATATTGACCTCAGAAACAAAGCTAATTTTATTTCATATTCTCCTGTTCATTTTGTGGGTAGTAATGATAACCCAATTACAATAAATTCGAGCGATTCAAGCGGGCAGGGCTTTGCTGTATTAAGTCCCGGAGGCAAAAGCCATTTTGAATACGTTAATTTCGATAATCTGTCAAATCATAATCAAGGTTCTTGGGTGTTAACCGGATGTGTTACATTTTACGAAGCCGATGCCACAATGAGATATTGCAATTTTTCAAATAATAGAGCTGGCGACGACATTGTAAATTTTATGCGCTGCAAATTCTGGGTTGATAAATGTAATTTTATAGGAGCCAATGCCGATGCACTTGATGGCGATTTTGTAAATGCTATTATCACTAATTGTAATTTCACTAAACCAGGTAATGATGGCCTTGATTTTTCAGGTAGTACTTTATTAATCAGAAATGTTTTAATAAACGAACCTGGCGATAAAGGTATCAGTTTTGGAGAAGCTACTTTTGGGAATGCTGAAAAAATTGTTATTAATGGCGGTGAAATAGCAGTTGCAGCTAAAGATTTAGCCAAGTTAAAAATTGATGATCTTACCATAAACAACACTAAATTAGGTTTTACTGTTTATGAGAAAAAACCTGAGTTTGGTAAAGGTTATATTATGGTTAATGATTTTAAATACAA
>CAZDEU010000172.1:0-2957 GCA_964504265.1 uncultured Bacteroidales bacterium | reverse complement strand
AATGATGCTTTTATTTTTCTTGACAGCGAATTTGATAATTCGCGAATTTCAGGTGAACAATTGAAATTTTTGTCTGCAAAAACTGAAGAAATTGCAGCAAATAAATCTCTAAGAAATGTTTTTGTGTTCTGTCATAAACTTTTATGGACCATAAACGATAGCATTTTTAAGAATGTTTACAACAATACCAATGAAGTTGGAGGATATAAAATTACCAACAACTTTTCCGAAAATGTTTTTCCGCTATTAAAGAAAATGTCGTCTGATAAAAAATTATTTTTTATCTCGGGCGATATTGGTGTGGAACTAAAAGATAAAAGATGGGGATTGCAGATTTTTTATCATAAATTGCCCAATAGTAACATAACTTATATTGCCAATGGAATTGGAGATAATTATAAGGATGTTATTTTGAAAATTAATGTTAATGAAAATGGTAATGCTCAATTTAATTTATTCCCTCTAACTGATTATAAATGGGACAAAATTGAAAATTATGGCGTTGAATTTTGGAATAATTACTTTAAAAACAAACCAGAATTTTCTTTTGAAAACAATAAATCAAATGTTATTTCAAATAAAGAACTATCTTTAACTGAAAAAATAAAAAATATTATAAAGAATAAATATTTTTTATTTGGTCTTTTAGGAGGAAGTATTATAATTCTGTTAGTCCTGTTTATTATAAGAAAGTATAAAAAAGTATGAATCAAATTAATGAAGAAAATTCATATCGCTACGAACGAAAATTTAATGTCGTTGGTTTATCTGCAAGCGAAATTGAAAATATTGTTAAAATACACCCTGCAATGTTTTCTGAAATATTTCATAAAAGATATGTAAATAATATATATTTTGATGATTTTAATTATTCAAATTTTCTTCAAAACCTTAGTGGACAAGCTAAAAGAAACAAATACAGAATAAGATGGTATGGCGATTTTATGGGGTATATCGAAAAACCTGTTTTAGAAATTAAAGTGCGACAAGGTTATGTTGGTAAAAAACCTATTTTTGCTATTAAGCCTTTTATCGTAAAAGAAGACATGAATGTAGATGTTATTTTGAAATCTATCGACAGCTCTTCTCTCCCAGATGAAGTGATGTTAGCTCTTAATTTTCAAAAGCCTGTTTTGGCTAACCGATACCTTCGTAAATATTTTAAATCGGCTGACGATAAATTCAGAATTACTATTGATTCTGATGTGTCTTATTTTAGAATGAGTGGCGTTAATTTTTCTTTTAAACATAAACTTACTGATTTTGAAACTATTGTAATGGAAATAAAATACAATATAAAGGACGAAGATAAAATTTCAGACATTACATCGGCATTCCCTTTCAGAATTACAAGAAACTCAAAATATGTAAATGGTATAGAAAATTTGTATTTGTATTAAGACTGTTAATATGGCAACTTTTGATTACAGAAAAATATCTCCTGTTTGGATTGTATTTGCAGGTATTATCCTGATTTTTATTTTTTTATTTATACCTGATGATTTTTTTGAAAAAGAACGTGTTGAACAGGTTACATGGCAAACTGATTCTTTACCTGACATGCGCATTGAAAATGAAGGAAAATTAGATGTACCAATCGAAATTGTTGACAAAGTTTGGAATTATATGGTTGAAAAGTATGTTAACAATTCTGAATTTTTAAATAGTCTTGATTCTTCTCTTTCAGCTTACTGGAACGATGAATTATTTGTTGATGTTTATTATGACACACCCGACTTAGTAATGCTAAACAAAAAAAGCGGAATACGTTTCAGAACCCGTTATAATCTCACTGATTCGTTAAACCGTAAACATGGCAGAAAATTAATGCAGGTTAAACTGAATAATATTGATGCCAATGTTATGAACCGCGGTGAAATTAAATTTGCTATTGAACCTTCAGTCAAAATTCAATCGAACGATGATTATCATCCAGTAATTAGCTTAATTAAAGATACTGACCGCTATAAATTTAAAGAACTTATGGCGTATATTAAAGTCAATCCTTATTTGCTAAGAGAAATTCTCACAAATACGCAACGCCGCCGCAGCTTATACATTCCACGAAACAACCAACAGTTTATTAGCATACGACTTGATGAATGTTTTTCTGATATGCTGTTTTTTAAGTGGAAACATATTGAATTAGAACCTGAACTCAACGAAATTCCTTATACAGAAGCTGATAGTGCTGGAAAGGCTTTTATGGAAAGCATTAATCAAGCAATTATTAACGATATTTTAAATGAATTTCCCGAAATTAAAAGCGATTTAACTCCCAAATACAATAAAGCTTTTAATTATTTTGAAAAGAAAATTCCATTTTTAAGGTTCTTAATTAAATCGGGAATTATTTAATTATATATATTATATATGTGTGGAATAGCAGGATTTATAGACACTTCGGGGCAATTTACAGAAGAAAATCTTCTTGCTTCTACAAATGCTTTGGCACACAGAGGACCCGATGCTTGTGGTAGTTATTTTAAAAATGGTATTGGTTTAGGACATAGAAGACTTAGCATAATTGATTTATCGCAAAATGCAAATCAACCTATGTTTTCGCACGATAAACGCTATATAATGGTCTATAACGGCGAAATTTATAATTATCGTGAATTAGCCTCAAAATATTTTAAAAACCAACATTTTGATACAACATCCGATTCAGAAGTTATTCTTGAGTTATTTGCTTTAAAAGGTGTTGATTTTGTTAATGAATTAAATGGCATGTTCGCAATTGCTATTTACGATACATATGCAAAAGAACTATATATATTCAGAGATAGAATGGGTATTAAACCTTTGGTGTATTTTAAAAATCATAATCAGTTTGCTTTTGCTTCTGAAATTAAAGCTCTTTTAAAATTAGAAGTTTCAAGAGAAATTGATTTTACTTCATTACAGGATTATCTTTTTTTGGAGTATGTCCCTTCTGACAGGTCAATTTTTAAAAG
>CAZDEU010000171.1:0-5244 GCA_964504265.1 uncultured Bacteroidales bacterium | reverse complement strand
ACTTTATGAACTTTACAAACTTTATGAACTTTATGAACTTTACAAACTTTATGAACTTTATGAACTTAATGCAAATCGTAAATTGTTTCTAATATTAAAATAAGTCAACTGTAAAAATAAAATATTCATTACAAATCCATATATTCTTGAAATACTTTTTGCAGGTAGCTTTTGCCTTCTATGGTTAAAGTATCTTGCTTATGTATGTAAGCTGAATCAATATTAAAATAATGAAATAGATTGAAGCGGTTTTCATAAACAGAATAACCGTAAGGGCGAACCCAGCCAAAACCTTCTTCAAAAGCATAAAATGCAAATTTTGGGGATTGGGGATTCAATAAATCTTTACTCCACTTAAATTCTGAAGCATCAATGCCTAATTGAGTTAATACAGTTGCAGCAAAATCAACCTGACTGCCTATATTATCTATTTTCATACCACGATATTGAGGTTTAATAGCGGGACCCGCAAGCATAAAAACAATTTTTTGATAATCTGGAGAAAAAACGCCATTATTACGTGGTGTACTATGACTATGGTCGGAAATAAAAATAAACAGAGTATTGTCGTACCATTTTTCTTTTTGTGCTGCTTTATAAAAATTTCCAATACACATATCCGAAAAATTAATTGAATTCATATAATCATTTTCAATATCAAATTTATTGATATTCTTAGGGAAATCGTAATCGTAAGGAGTGTGAGTGCTAAGAGTAAACAATGCTGAAAAAAACGGCTGTTTTTCTGATTTCAAATCGTTGAACTGCTTTTGTAAAGTAATATTATCGTGTACCCCAAGCTTCCCCCTTGTTATGTACTGTTGAAAATCTTTGCCTTCAATAATTTTATCAAATCCAGCCGATAAAAGATAGCTTTTAATATTTCCATAAATGAGTTGTCCACCAAAGTAAAACGAAGTTTTATAACCTAATTTCATTATTTTATTTGTAAAAAATGGCAGTTTAGAAAACTTATCCTGATGGTGAGTTACAACATCAACAGGATGAGAAGGGAAACCGCTGAATATACTCGCAATACCCTGTTGAGAGCGTTGCCCTGACGAATAAAAATCGGTAAATAATATTCCATCTTTTTCAATACTTTTAAAATTTGGAGTAATATTTTCATAACCACCGAGCGATTCAATTACATCAGCCGACCAACCTTCCAAAATAAACATTACAATATTTGGTTTTTTCGTCTTCAAAACCATTAAAACAGAATTAGATGAAGTTTTATCTGATTTATATATGTTTTCAACTATTTTATCAGCATATTCATTTTCAAAAACCGCAAAAGGATTTTTGTTAAAATTATTAATATTGTGAGAAACACTATATAATAAATTCCATCCCGAATTAACGGCTACAATATTTAAAATTTGTTTATTACTAAAATACGCCTCACTTTGATTAATGGGAATTTGCTGAAATCCTCCTCTTACGCCTAATACAAGCAAAATAGGCATAATAACTATATATATAGCACTAAAAAATATATTTCTTTTAATGTTTAAAATTGGATAATAAAAATATTTTTTATAAAAATAAATCAAAGCAGAAATAGCAATTAAAAGGCTAAAAATCAATAAAATAAAATTCAGGGTAGGCACCGAACCAATTATTTCCTTAGGATGAGCCAGATACAGCAATGCTTTATAACTCAGTTTGCTTTGCCAGTCGCGGTAAATACCTATATCGCCAAAAGCTATTAACGAATATATTACTATAATTATAATTGTATAAATAAAATTAATTTTATTTAAAATTTTATGGCTGAATATACTTTGTATTAACAAAAGCAGAAAGGGAAACAGTAAAATATAACAAACAGTAGATATATCTAATTTAAATGAATAATAAAAAACGCTTAAACATTCAGAAAAATTGGCGCCAGCAAGTTTAAATAAATCAATATGAAATATAAAAAAAATAATTCTGAAAACATTAAAAACAATTAGCCAGAAAACAAATTGTTTAAGTAAATTTAAAATTATATTTTTATAAGTATCGTTCATAATAATTGCGGCAACAAATTATTTAGCTATAAGCATTTTTAGTTCTTCAATAAATTTATCTGAAATATTTTGCTTTAGGTCTTTTGCTTTTACGGCATCGTCGTAAGATTTTTTATGCTCTCCAATATTTTTGTACGAAATAGCCCGGTTTAAATAAGCACTTCCCATATCGGGCTGCATTTCTATTGCTTTTGTATTATCAATAATTGCATTTTGATAATCTTTAATTTGAAAATAAGCTATTCCTCTATAAAAATAATCATAAGGATTTGAAGAGTCTTTTGATATTACATAAGAATATTCAGATATAGCACTATCTGACTTATTGAGTTGCACATAACAATAAGCACGATTTCTGATATTTTTCAAATTGCCAGGAGTAAGTTTCACGGCATAATTAAAATCATAAAGAGCAGAATCAGCTTTATTGATTTTCATGTAAGTAATAGCTCTGTTAACGTGAGCATCAACATAATTACTGTCTAAGCTAATAGCTTTGGTGTAATCGGCAATAGCCAACTGAAATTTTTCCTGCAAACCATATAAATTACCTCTGTTTGAATAAACGCTGGGGTCGTTAGGATTCAATTCCAGAAAAGTTTTATAATCATTAAGAGCTTTGTCAAATTCTTCTGTCTCTCTTGCAAAATAATTCCCACGATTTTTATAAGCCACTTCAACTTTTCGGGGATATTTATTTATAACATCAGTCCACAATGTATAATTATTTTTCCAGACTTTTGTTCTATTATATGTTGAATAACTCAATAAACAAAGGAAAACAATAATTATAAAAGCGACAATATATTTAATAAATGAAATATTTTTTTTATCAGATTTCCATAAAAAGCTAAAGCCTTCAGCAAACAAAAAAGAAAGCCCAAGATAAGGTACATAAGAATAACGTTCAGCCATTAATGCTTTACCAACCGAAACAAACTGAAGCACCATTGCAATAGTGAAAAAATAAAACAAAACAGAAAAAACAGCTAATCTCCAATTTTTTTTATGTAAATAAAAAAGTAAAGCAAAAACAGCAACAACAACAAAAGGAGCAGCATAAAAAGTCCAGTGAAGCGTTTCATTTATAGGAAACGCATTAGTTGGATAAGGATAAAAAGCAGATAAATTTAAAGGTGCGATAAATTTAATAATATAACCCATAAAACCATAAGAAGCAAACATAAACCTTTCCCACAAAGATATAGCAGCCCAATCGCCAACCGAATCTTTCGATTGTGCCAAATATGTAACATAAACAATTATAAAAGCTCCTATAAAAAAGGGAATTTTTTCAATAATTAACTTCCACGAAAATTTTCGTTTTTGCAAATAATCAAAAAGTAAAAGTACAGGGGCAAAGGCAGCGGCGGCTGGTTTAGAAAGTAGTGACAATATAAAAAACAATAATGTTACAACATATAAACCAATTGATTTAGAGCCTTTGTCGTTGTATTTATACCAGACTATCAAGCCCAAAACAAAAAAGAAAGTATATAGAACATCTTTACGTTCCGACACCCAACTAACTGATTCTACGTGCATTGGGTGTATTCCGAAAAGCAATGCCACAATCAAAGCCACTTCTATTTTTTTTCGACTCATAAAATAGAACAGTAAAAAAACAAGCATTGTGTTTAATACATGAAAAATAAGGCTTGTGCGGTGAAAAATATAAGGGTCGACGCCAAAAAAATCATCCTGCAATTTTTCTGCATATTTATAATCAATAGCCAATGACAATATTGTAAGGGGATGATAATTATAAACAATTATGCTTGAAAAAATATGCTTAATATTTTCATTTGAAAGGCTTTTAATATCCTCGCTTTCGTAAACATAAACAGGGTCATCCCAGTTTGTAAGACTATTTTTAAGACTTGGCGACAAAACTATCCAACTTATCGCACCAACAATTAAGGCTAAAAAAATATTTCTGTAAATATTTTTTTGGTTATTATGTTTTATATCAGGGGCAGATTTAACTGCCGTTTTAAATTTTTTATTGCTAAGCTTAGCCTTTACTTTTTTCTTTTTTGTTGGCATAAATTAGCTTTTTATAATAAAAAATAACATTTTATTTTTTAGCTTTAATAACTGGGAATAACATTTTATAAGATGTTTTTACTTTACCTTTTGAAATATCGGTTAGTTTTCGTTTGAGTAATAATTTTCTAAGATTGCTGAGCCTGTCGACAAACAAAATACCCTCTAAATGGTCATATTCGTGTTGAATAATTCTTGCCATAATACCATCATAAACTTCGTCGTAATGCTGAAAATTTTCGTCTAAATATTTTATTCTCACACTTTCTGGTCTTTCAACATCTTCTCTGATTTCGGGCAGGCTTAAACAACCTTCATTAAAAACCCACTCATCACCAGTACGCTCAACAATTTTGGCGTTAATAAAAACTTTTTTAAACCCATCGGCACCTTTGTATTCATCAGCAAAAGGAGTAGCATCAATAATAAATAATCTGATAGATTTATTAATTTGTGGTGCAGCAAGCCCAACACCTGACGACGCATACATTGTTTCCCACATGTCTGAAATTAAAGTATTTAATTCAGGATAATCGGGATTAATATCCTTTGAAGTTTGCCTTAATATTTGCATGCCATAAGCAGTAATAGGAAGTAACATATCAATTAATTTTACTTGGTTTAAAATCGGGATTTTTAAGAGCTTCCATATACGATTGAAGTAGAATAACTGCACTAACCGAATCGACAAGAGATTTATTGCGGCGGTCAGATTTTTTTAACCCACCATCAATCATAGCCTGAAAAGCCATTTTTGAAGTAAAACGTTCATCATATAAAACAACAGGAATTAAAGGAAATTTTTTTTGTAAAGTTTTGCCAAAGTTTAAAATTAAATTATAAACATCCGACGGAGTATTATCCTTTTGCTTAGGTTGTCCTATGACTATACAATTTACTTTTTCGTTTTTCAGATAATCAGAAATATAATTAACGGCTAAATGCGACATAACAGTCCCGAGTTTGCCTGCAATAATGCAATTTTCGTCAGTAACTGCAATGCCAACTCTTTTGGTTCCGTAATCAATAGCCATTATTCTGCCTGGTATCATAAAAAATATTTTATGCAAAATTAATAATATTTGTGTTATTGATTTTTTATGGTTAAAAATTATGTGGAAAAGTTGAAAGTTTATAAAGTTAAAAGTTTATAAAGTTGAAAGTTAAATGCAAAAAACAT
>CAZDEU010000170.1:0-5342 GCA_964504265.1 uncultured Bacteroidales bacterium | reverse complement strand
ACTCTTTTGCAAGCTTTGGATTGTGCTTGGCTTGTGGGGCTTGCAAATGTGTATGCTTGTGCGTTGGCTATTCTGTTGTATATTCATAATCATCAGTATTATCCTTCTCCTTATAAAGATTTTCAGGAACATAAATGTGGCTAATCTTCCATCTTCTATCAATGGCATTTAAACCACCTACGGTATTATAATCAATAGGAACATATTTGCCTTTTGGCATATCTTCTCTATACTCAATTTCATAGTACATATAACCAGGTGGAACTTCTCCTTTTACATAAACAAGGCAGATTGCGTGTCCGATTACTTTAGTCCGACCGAAACGAGCTATATATGGTTCAAATCCCCAAAATCTAAGCAAACCAGCTGTCATTAAAGACCAATCATCACATTTACCACCACCATATTTTAGGAATCTATCTGGAGTCACAATTGTATCACAAATGAAATATTTATATTTTGAAACAAGCATACTTTGAAAAGCCTCTATTTCCGACCAACTCAATTTTGTGTCTTTGTTTTTATCGGCTTGTACATATATTTTTTCAAGTTTTTCGTCTTGAAGACCTGTTACTTGTCTGAATGTAATAGTATTTATTTTTGTAAATAATTCAAATTTTGTGTTAAAGGAAACACTTGAATCTAATAGATTGTATGTCTTTTTGTTATTTGTATTTGTTATCGTGTACTTATAATCTCGATATGTCAGAGTGTCTTGTGAGAACAGAGAATGATAATAAAATGTAAGAAGTACTACAAACAATATCTTTTTTGTCATCCTCATTCTGTTTTATTTGGCTTTTCTGTTTACAAATATTGAAATAATAAGGGCTACACCAACTAATACATCAACAATATTCCAAATCATCCTACCAAGTGCTATTTTTATTAAGGGTTGAAATAAAATTGCAAGACCAATGAAAATAATCATTTCAATTATTCTCTTTTTAGAATATGCTTGATAAGCAAGAATTGAAAAGCCAATTAAAGCACTAAACCTTACAAGTTGATAAAAACCATAAGGTAGGTCAAGCAAGCACAAGAAGAATAGTGCAGCAAGAATTATTTTAATTATATTATCTGTTTTCATTCGAAATATTTTTTATCGACCTTAAACAACAGCATTAATAAACCGGATAAAAATCCAAAAATTAAAGTTAACAGCCACTTTATTAGAGCTATGCCAAAAACTATAATTAATATACCCATAAATATTTTACCGTTTGAAAAGCTTTTAAATGCCAAAAACAAACCTGCAATTATAGTATAGAATTGAACCAATGTCATTAATAAATTATTCATCATAACAAAGCTGAACCCAAAACTTTTAAATTCTTTTATGTCATCCTCAGTTACTCCCCATTCTTCAACGAACAGATTTCTTATTGTTGCTAATTTATACCCATAATAACCATATACTAACATTTGAAGATAATTGAAAAAGTAAGGATATGGCAGATTTATCACTGCAAGTACTACTGAAAAGAGTACTGAGATAATTAGTGCAGATAAGAAAAAATAAACGCCATGATAAATATAGCCGAAGGGACCGAAAAACAAGGATAAAATTCCACCAACAATTGGATTCTTTTTTGAAAGGTTATTCATAGTATTTGGTATTAATTATTTTCATATATATTTTCGCAATTTGGCTTATCAAGGCACTGAGCCCTAGACCATCCAGCAAATTCTTTATATCGTACTTTATATGCATTCTTTGAAGGACAATAGAGTAAAACTTCAACATCGGCTGATTGAGGAATGATACAAACAGTTAAACCATAATTATCAGGAATACTTAACAATTCCACTTCTTCTATTGTTTTTACTACTGTTTTCTCACAAACAATATAATAATCAGTATCAATATATTTTAATTCATTTTCGGAAACTGAATATTCTGTTTTAAGAAATACTATTGCATCAGGTGTAATGTTATATTTATCTACTAAAGTAGATTCAATTAAAAGCTTCGATTCTTCTGGAATATTAAATTTCTGATAGAAATAGTATCCACCAAATAAAATTAAAACTCCAACAATTATTGCCGTAATCAAACCTTTCTTTTTATCTAGTTTTTTATATGACCATTCAGATAACCAATGATTTTCAAAATCCTCCTTGTAAATAATTATATTCCTTTCGCCAATATTAACTAGAAATAGAGGCATTTTCTTCACGTTATATTTAATAAATTTTGAGAAGTTATCTTTTTGTTCAGAGTCGAAAATTTTCTTAATTGTAAGATTAAAATACTCTTTTGATTTATACTTCCATGTTATTATTGATTTGTCTATTTCTACTATATAGAATATATCTTGACCAGTTCGTATAATTGAATGATTATGTAATGAATCTGATATTGAAATTTCCTCGCAGAAAATATTAATGTCGGAATAAACATTATAGTTGGAGTCCTGTCCCGCAATGTTATTACTGTATTCGATTGAATCGTCATATGCCTTTTTTTGCTCTGGGTCAGATAAAACGGAATAAATGAAATTTAGTTCTTTCATTTTCCCGTCTGAGCTTTTATCAGGGTTTCGGTCAGGATGATATTTAAGTGCTTGTTTTCTATAAGCTGCTTTTATCTCATCATGAGATGCATTATTTGAAACGCCAAGTATATCATAATAATTATTTTGCATATTATCCAGCTATTGGAGTAAACCATATGATTAGAAAAGGTAAGACAATGGAAATTCCAATAATAATAAGCACTTTAACTGCCCAGTGTAAATTTGTTTCACCGATTAGTATTTTTCGCAAATAATTTAAAAGGTAAAAAATAATAACAGCCGCAATTATTATGAATATTAGTTTTCCCCAAGCTACGTCGATAGCATTATCTCCTTTTTCATCAGTACCTCCAAAAATAGTAGACCATTTAAAATTTGAAATCAAAGTAACTACTGTATGACCTACAGCATAAATTAAATTCAAAATAACCTGACTGTAAACGCCTATTGGTATAGATAACCAAATATAATGATACCATTTAATGTCAAGTAGAGTACCATTTTGAGTTTTATCAGAAGTGTAATATGGATCATTGATTATATTTTGACCTACTTTTATGAAATAGAAACTCGAAACAAGCATTATTATATAATTCAATAATGCAAAGGTCAGATTAAAAGCGGAAGAAGTAATTGAATAAAAACCAGCACTTAAGATAAAATTAAAGTCTGATGAAATACTTGGTAAAAGTAAGTCAATAATAATAGAGAACAATGCTAAAAAGATAAATCCAATAAAAACGTACAATGACGTGAATATAATCCTACCAGAAAGATTCACCTTGCGAGAAAGATACCCAAATAAAAATCCAAAAAATCCGGCAATAATACCTGTTATTATTAAATGAAGAATATTCAGCCAAACTGAATCTCCCCAAATCAAATCATTCGCTGAAAAGTCAGCCCCAAGACCTAAAAGCCCTTTTTTATTTAAGTTTTCAATAAAGACTTTTATTGCATTGCCAAATACAGCTCCTGCTAATAATGAAGCAGCAATAAATCTTTTGATTTTACTAAACACAGTCTGGTTTACCGTTGCGGTAGGTTTTAAAATATTCGATTCTTCCATTACAAATATATTTTATGGGTTGATAAAATTGCACTCTTTGGCAAGCTTTGGTTTGTGTGTCGGCATGTGCGGCTTGACAATGTGTGCAATGTGGGTCGGCTCTTAAAAAACAAAAAATGTGGGTCGGCAAAAAATAAAACTTTATCGGGTCGGCTGGTGTGGTCGGCAGTCATTCCGATTTGTGTTTCTTTTCTGTCTTTGTATGTCGTCTTGTCAATTTTCATGTCGCTGTCTTTTTTCTTAGGCTTGTTGGTAACGGTCGAGTGTAGCAGTAGTAAGGGATTGCGGGCTACATCCCTATCGACATACACCGAAGTTTAAGCGGAGTCGTACGCTTGAGTTACCTCTAAAACCCATATTACTGCTACACTTTGTTATGGGCAGGCTATTTTTGTTTTGGTAATGGTATATCAGCAGCAGCACAAACCACAATGAATACTTTCATTTCTTCATCATGAATTTCTCCATCTGCTCTGATCATTTCCAACATCATAATTGCAAGAGCTTGTTTTTCGTGTGGCAGCAAGTCTCGTAAAATTGATAAACATCCTGTCACACTCATGTATTTGGCTTCTTCAATTTCTGAATTTGAGATTCCAAGTACATTTTGTAACTGTTGGAAATAATTAATTTCACCAACTGTAACTCTTCCATCTGCATTTACGATGTCAAGAAGGACTTTTGAAACAGCTTTTTTTTCTAACGTTGTTAAATCTAGTGCCATAATTTTAATTTTAGTTATTATTTAAAGTATTCGATATCAACTCTTCTATCATGCATATGTAATACACATTTATCAACCTCCCCGTTTTTATAAAAAACACTCATACCATAATCTGCCCCATTAAAATCAATCCAGCCAAAAGGTGACATTGCCTGAACAGGATAACCCCTTAAAATAATTTTATCAGAAGTCTTGCTGATAATCCTCATAGGTTTGGGAGTCATTTGAACATTATTTCCCCACATTGGATGATTTCCTTCTAAATTAAAAATGGTTGCAATATATCCGTCACCACCTTTAATGTTATAACCTTCGCAACCGTTAATGTTTTCTTCAATTTTGACAGAACGTTTTGACTCTTGTAAACCTTTAACTGGAATTCCGTTTTCGTAACGTTGGTGGCTATTTGACACAAAAGTAATATTGCTTAAATCGACCTTATTTTGATTTCTTTGTTGAAATGATTCAGCAATTTTTTTAAATGGATTTTCTACATCATCTATTTCTCCTTCTTGATTGGAGAGCAATTCAACTAAAATTTCTGATGGTTGATAAACATTCAAATAAATTCTCGTGAGTTTGCCTCTATAATAGAAAAGAGACATTATACTTGGTTCATTTTCATCAGATCCTGCACCACCATTCATAATATTATTACTCCAAAGTACACGGTCATTATTTAAGGATATTTCAGCGAATGAAAAGGAATCAATAATGTATTCAGATATTTCGGAATTATCAAAAGTTACTTCAATTTCTCCGTTATAAGAATTTACTTTGGCATCAATTTTAAAATTCGAATTAATGTCTAAAATACAATTTCCTTTGTGCCATATTTTGCAGTTATCAGCAACAAAATGAAATGATTTTCTTTCTATTTTTCCTTGCATTTCCAAAAAATTCGGGGTAAATGAGTCGAATGTTTTCATGATGTTAACTTTTTAATTATCGTTGTTGTCATTCTTAGCTTGCCCATAACGTTTTGCAGCTACCCGAAGGTGGCGATTTCGAAGCGATTCACTGTCAATTA
>CAZDEU010000169.1:0-5360 GCA_964504265.1 uncultured Bacteroidales bacterium | reverse complement strand
TTTATTTTTCCATCTCTTTAGCTTTATCCCATAGTTTATCCATTTCAGCAAGGCTCATATCGTGTACATTTCTGCCCGATAGTTTTGCCTGTTCTTCAATAAAATTAAAGCGTTTAATAACTTTCATATTAGTTTTTGAAAGAGCATCCTCAGGATTAATACCAATAAATCTGGAATAATTAATAAGCACAAACAACAAATCGCCAAATTCACCTTCTATAAGGTATTTATCTGCATTTTTATCGACTTCAGTTTTAAGTTCTTCAAGTTCTTCAATAACTTTATCCCATACTTGTTCTTTGTTTTCCCAATCAAATCCAACTCCTCTTACTTTTTCCTGTATGCGATATGCCTTAACAAGAGCGGGCAACGATGCAGGCACACCGCTAAGAACTGAAGTTCTCCCTTCTTTTAATTTAATTTTTTCCCAATTATTTTTAACATCTTCAGCATCATTAACTTTTACATTACCAAAAATATGAGGATGACGATTTTTAAGTTTTTCATTAATGCCTTGAATTACATCAGCCATATTAAACATACCTGATTCAGAGCCAATTTTAGCATAAAACACTATGTGAAGTAAAAGGTCTCCGAGTTCTTTTCTAATTTCGTCCATGTCGTTTTCAAGTATAGCATCCGACAATTCGTAAGTTTCTTCAATAGTGAGATAGCGTAAACTTTCTATGCTTTGTTTTTTATCCCAAGGGCATTTAGCTCTTAATTCGTCCATAATTTCTAAAAGTTCCCTGAATTTTTTAATGGTATTTTCCATATTTTTATAGCTTTTTGCAAATGTACATATTTCAGTTAACAGAATTTTATATTTTTGTTTTTTAAACATTTAATTAACGATAATTAGAATTGAGAAAACAAAATACATTTATCATAATTATATTTATTTTTTGTTTTGTTAATGCGAATGCGCAAAACAAAACAATTTTTAAAGGATTATCAGTTAAGCCAACTATACATTACGGTTTTATTATGTCGCATCATCCCGAAATGACATATTTTACCGATAGACATATATCGCCGTTTGAAATATCTTTTTTTAAAAAAACAAATGGTATTAAAAGTTGGCATAAGCATTACAAATATCCAGAAATTGGTATATCATTATTTACAACATCTTTTGCTTCATCAAAAATATTAGGTAATACTTATGCGTCTTATCCATTTGTTAATTTTCCACTATATTCAAAACAGGAATATGGTTTTAACTTCAAGATAGGTACAGGTTTAGGGTATTTTACAAAAAAATTCAACAGATTTGATAACCCCAAAAATTTGGCTATTAGTACAAGTATTAATGCGTTAATTAGCTTGCGAGGCGAGATATATTTTAAAACTACGTCTCAAAGCGACTTTAGTTTAGGGCTAGGCATTACACATTTCTCAAATGGTGCTGTAAAAACTCCAAATCTTGGGTTGAATATTGTTACTGCCTCAGCATCTGTTTCACTTTATCCTTTTAACCGAACAAAAATAGCCGATACTATTAATTCTTTTGAAAAATATAAAAAGTTTTTATTTTCGTATTGGTTAGCAGGTGCTGTAAAAGAAACATATCCAGTTTATGGTAATAAATTCAAAGCAGGCACATTGTCGATTGATGCAATGCTTACGCTCAGCAATACAAGCAGGTTAGGTTTAGCTGCAGATTTGTTTTATGATGAAGCTGATAAAAAATATTTGATTGATCATGAAATTAATTTTAAAAAGAATATAGAAGTTGGAAGAGCAGGAATTAGCGCAGTACATGAGCTTAGGTTTTCAAAAATATCATTTTTGCAATATATGGGGGTTTATTTATATCATAAAAATAAATCGACTGGCTCATTATATCAACGGCTTGCAATACGCTATGATATTTATAAAGGCTTGTTTGCTGGAGTTTCGTTGAAAACTCACTGGGGTAAGGCTGATTTTACTGAATGGGCTATTGGATATCGTTATTAAAATATAATAAATAATGAAGAGAATTTATATGTTAAATATTTTAATTTTAAATATGTATATATTTTTTCATCATATAAAGAAATTGTAAATATGTTGTTAAAAAAAATATTTATATTATTGTTTAGTTTTTTAACAATTGCCTGTAATAAGGATGATGGCTGTGGGTGTTTCGACAGTACAGGCAAAAATATATCTATAACAAAGGATTTAGATGATTTTACAAATATTAATATAAGCGATAATATTAATATTTTTTTAATTCAAGATAGTGTTAACAGTATTACATTGACAGGAGGCGAAAACGTGCTAAAAGGTGTTAAAGTTTATTGCGAAAACGCTACATTTTTCATTAAAAATATTAACAGATGCAATTGGGCAAGAAGCTACAAAAGAAAAATTAATGCAGTTGTTCGTTTCAAAAATCTGAATAATATAATTTATAGCGGAACAGGTATAATTAATACACTAAATGTTTTAAAAACCAATAATTTTACTTTTGATTGTTGGGATGGAGCTGGCGACATATCTTTAGAACTAGATACTTACGAAACACATATAAATATGCACTTAGGCTCGTCAAATATTAAAGTAAAAGGGATAACTAAAAACAATTATATATATACATTTTCTTATGGTGTAATAGATTGTAAAGATTTATTTAGCAGGAATGTATATATTACCCACAGAGGGACTAATAATTGTTTTGTCTATTCAAATGAACAATTAATCGTAAATATTAATTATATTGGCGATATTTATTATTTAGGACAACCATCAATAATTGAAACCAATATTAATGGGACAGGACAGCTTATTTCTATAAATCAATAAACAAATAAGAATTAATCTAATTTCAGTACGGCTAAAAAGGCAGATTGAGGTACTTCAACATTACCAATTTGTCTCATACGTTTTTTACCTTTTTTCTGTTTTTCGAGAAGCTTACGCTTACGCGTAATGTCGCCTCCATAACATTTAGCTGTAACATCTTTACGAACAGCCTTAACAGTTTCGCGGGCAATAATTTTAGCTCCAATAGCAGCTTGAATAGCAATCTCGAATTGTTGTCGCGGTATTAAATCCTTAAGTTTAAGACAAATTTTTCTACCAAAATCATAAGCATTACTGCGGTGTATAAGCGTACTTAAAGCATCTACCATTTCGCCGTTAAGCAAAATATCAAGCCTTGCTAAGTCGGCTGTTTGAAAATTTGACTGATAATAATCAAACGAAGCATAGCCGCGTGAAATGCTTTTCAACTTGTCGTAAAAGTCAAATACTATCTCGCCTAATGGCATTTCGCAAGTAAGTTCAACTCTATCGCTAGTCAAATAAACCTGATTTTTTAGTACTCCTCTTTTTTCTATTACTAAACTCATAATATTACCAAGATATTCCGACTTTGTAATAATCTGAGCCATAATATAAGGTTCTTCCACATGGTCAATATAATTTGGAGCAGGCATACCCGAAGGATTATGTACTTCGCTTACGTTACCTTTAGTGTCGAAAACTTTGTACATAACATTAGGTACAGTAGTAATAACGTCCATATTAAATTCGCGGTCTAAGCGTTCTTGTGTAATTTCCATGTGAAGTAAACCAAGAAAACCACATCTAAAGCCAAACCCTAAAGCTGCCGATGATTCAGGTTCCCATGTAAGAGAAGCATCGTTAAGTTGTAATTTTTCCATTGATGCTCTTAACTCTTCATAATCATCAGCATCAACAGGAAAGATGCCTGCAAAAACCATAGGTTTAACATCCTCAAAGCCTGAAATTCTTTGTAAACAAGGATTTTCGACGTGAGTAATTGTATCACCAACCTTAACTTCTTTTGATTGCTTTATTCCTGAAATTATATATCCAACTTCACCTGCCGAAATAGTATTTTCAGGTTGCATATTTAATTTCAAAAAACCAATTTCATCGGCGTGATATTCTTTACCAGTTGCATAAAATTTCACAAAGTCATCCTTATTTAAATTACCGTTAAAAACTCTAAAATAAGCGATAATACCACGAAATGGGTTAAAAACGGAATCGAATATTAATGCTTGTAAAGGAGCGTTAACATCGCCTACAGGTGGATTGATTTTAGAAATTATTGCTTCGAGTATCTTATCAATACCAAAGCCAGTTTTAGCACTAACAGGGATAATATCGTCATAAGAACAGCCAATCAGTTCAACAATCTGGTCGCTCACCTCATCGGGCATTGCGTTGTCCATGTCCATTTTATTTAGAACTGGGATAATACTAAGGTCATGCTCTAATGCGAGATATAAATTAGATATTGTTTGAGCCTGAACACCTTGTGTAGCGTCAACAACGAGCAAAGCACCTTCGCAGGCGGCTATAGCTCTTGACACTTCATAAGAAAAATCAACATGACCTGGTGTATCAATTAAATTTAAAGCATATTTAGTACCTTTAAAATCATAATCCATACGAATAGCATGGCTTTTTATCGTAATTCCACGTTCACGCTCAAGGTCCATATTATCCAAAACTTGTTCTTGCATCTGTCGGTCGGTAACAGTACCTGTAAATTCGAGCAAACGGTCAGCTAACGTGCTTTTCCCATGATCAATATGGGCTATTATACAAAAGTTTCTTATAGTTTTCATTTTCAGTGCAAAAATAGTACTTTGTAATTAACTCTGCAAATAGAAAAAATATTAGTTGAATATTAATTTTAGGTGTTATGGTATTGCCAATAATTAAAGTTTACAAATTAAGTGAAATTATATGTAAACTGTGTTTTTACTGTTCTGTTATTATATGTTTTCATCTTTACACAACATATTTGTTTAATTTATTTCTTATCGACATTAATACGCTAATAGGATAAAAATAGTATATAATTATCTAATAAATGGGAAGTTGGTTGCCTTGCCTTTTCGTACAGATAATCACAATTTTTAACCTAAAAAATGGATTAAAAATTATTTTGAGGTGCTATGGTAGTTTTTAATGTTAAACGTAAAAAGATACATATAATTAACAAATTAATTTAAATTAAAAACGTGTAATTTTATTTTAATAAATATTTTTTTACCAAATAATTTTATTATTTTTTATTCAAATAATTTTTACCTTTACAGCTTCAATTAAAACGTAAAATTAATTTTTCAATATTATGAATGATGCAAGTTATAAATATTTCACAAGGAAATGATTAATAGTTTGCGAATTCCATAGTATACTACTGAAAACAAATAAATTATTAATATGAAAAAATTATTAACACTTTTAGCTTTTTTGCCTTTATTAGTTTCTGCTCAAATTTTTGAACAGTTCACTGACCTCGATTTTACTTATAATCCTGAATGGGTTGGACATACTAATGTTTTTAAAATTGAAACCTCAACAACTTCATTGCCTGCTTCAATGGT
>CAZDEU010000168.1:0-5362 GCA_964504265.1 uncultured Bacteroidales bacterium | reverse complement strand
AACATTTTTTTAACTTTATCTACATTATTAACAAACGTATCAACTTCTTCCAAAGTATTGTAAAAAGCAAAAGAAGCTCTTATAGTACCTGTAATATTAAAGAAATCCATAACAGGTTGAGTACAATGAGTTCCGGTTCTGACAGCAATACCATAATGGTCTAAAATAACACCTGCATCATAAGGATGAATTTTATCAATTAAAAAAGAAATAACAGAAGCTTTGTGAGGTGAAGTACCAATAATTCTGATATTACCTAAACTTAAAAGTTTATCAGTAGCTTTTTCGAGCAACAAATTTTCTTGTTTAATAATATTATCATAACCAATATTAGTAAAATAATTCAGAGCTTCTTTAAGAGCAATAACATCGCCAACATTTGGAGTGCCTGCTTCAAATTTAAAAGGCAATTCGTTGAATAAAGTCTTTTGAAAAGTAACAGATTTAATCATTTCGCCACCACCTTGATATGGAGGCATTTCTTCAAGCCATTTTTCTTTACCATATAATACACCAACCCCCATAGGAGCATAAATTTTATGACCCGAAAAACAATAGAAATCACAATCAAGTTGTTTTACATCAACAGGTATATGCGACACAGCCTGCGCCCCGTCAATTAAAACAGGAATATTGTTTTTGTGAGCTTTTTCAATTATTTCTTTAATATTATTAATAGTTCCCAACGAATTTGAAACATGGCTTACTGCAATAATCTTTGTTTTTTCACTTATTAAATTATCTAATTCTGAAATATTTATTTCACCATCTTCTGTTAAAGGAATAATTTTAAGAACTGCGTTTTTTTCATCTCTTAAAAACTGCCAAGGGACGATATTTGAATGATGCTCAAGCCCCGAAATAATGATTTCGTCGCCATCATTTACAAACTTTTTACCAAATGATGATGCAACAAGATTAATAGATTCAGTAGTACCTCTTGTAAATACTATCTGACTTTCGTTTTCAGCATTTAAGAATTTGCAAACAGTTTTTCGGGCTTCTTCATAAGCAAAAGTAGCTTGCTGACTAAGATAATGAACCCCTCTGTGAATATTACTATTTTGATTTGAATAATAATTAATTAAAGTATCAATAACACATTGAGGTTTTTGTGTAGTAGCAGCATTGTCGAGGTATACTAAAGCTTTGCCATATACCTCTTGGTGCAGAGCGGGAAAATCTTTTCTAATTAAATCAACATCAAATCCCATATATTAAAAATTTTAAATCTTATTAATATCTATTTCAAAATTAATTGGATTATTGTCTTTACAATGTAAAACACATTGATCGCAAATAGACAGTTCGCCTTGTAACCTTTTTTCAATAAGATGGTCTATACGCTCACGCAATGCAGGTATTGAAATCTTACCAGTTACATCAACAGCAAAAGCATACATAAGCATAGTGCGTGCTTTTTCTTCAGAAATTCCTCTTGCCCTCATATAAAACATTGCATCATTATCTAATTGGCCAACTGTAGAACCATGACTACATTTTACGTCATCTGCATAAATTTCGAGATGTGGTTTACTCGTAGCAGTTGCTTTTTCAGAGAGTAGAATATTTTTATTATTCTGAAATGCCTGTGTTAATTGCGCATCTTTTCTAACTCTTATATGACCGTTATAAATACCTTTCGCAGAATCATCTATTATACCTTTATACATTTGACTGCTCGAAGAATCAGGAGCTATATGATCAACATATACATAACTATCAACGTGCTGATGAGCATCGGCAAGATAAAGTCCCTTTAAATCAGCATTGCATTTACTACCGTTAATTTCTACATTAATATTATTACGGATTAATCCTCCATTTAAAGTAATTGTATTGGAATTAATTTTGCTCCCCTCCTCTTGCCTGAAATAAACCGAAGTAACAAGATTTGATTGTGCATCCTTGTTCTGCAATTTATAATGTTCAATTTCAGCGTCTTTATCAACAAAAATCTCAGTAACAGAATTGATAAAACTAACTTTATGTTTTAAAGAATGGTCACAATGAACTAAAGTAAGTTTGCTACCTTTACCAAGTACAATAAGATTGCGAGGTTGTAAGAAAATATTATCATCAGAATCAACAATACTAACAATTTGAACAGGTGTTTCAACAACTACGCCGTCGGGTACATAAATAAAAATACCGTCTTGAGCAAAAGCAGTGTTAATTGCATTTAAACCATTATTAGACGAAAGTGCATATTGTCCAAAGTGTTTTTGAACAATATTAGGATAAAGTTTAATAGCTTGGGCAAAAGAACCAATCACTGTACCATCCTCAAGTACCGAAATAGAATTATTTTTATAAGTAAACCAACCGTTAAGCAAGGTTACAAGATAAGTGTCCATATTAGGAACTTCGCAAGTAAACAGCCTGTCGATGTCAATAGTTTTATTAGGTGGAATAACAGAAAAAACATAATCAATACCAGTAATTTTTGAAATATCAGTATTTCTCCATTCTTCAATATCATAAGAAGGGAAGCCAAGACGGGAAAAATCTTCGACAGCTTTTTGTCTTATTTCACCTATGATACTTAACGATTTATCGGTAAGATTTTTTTTATTGACAGAAAAAAGCTCCAGTAATTTATTTTTTAAAGCATCTTTATTTTCAGCAGCAGATATTTCCATTTATTTTTTTGATTTAAACATAATAAAAACACAACAAGCACTTATCTAACGAACTCCTGTTTAATCCAGTCGTAACCTTTTTCTTCTAATTCTAAAGCTAATTCTTTATGACCCGATTTAACAATTTTTCCTTCAAAGAGAACATGAACAAAATCTGGAACAATATAATCTAATAGCCTTTGATAATGAGTTATTACAATAAAAGCATTATCATTTTTCCTCATTTTATTAACACCATTAGCAACAATTCTTAGCGCATCAATATCAAGACCTGAATCAGTTTCATCAAGAATAGCTAGTTGAGGATTAAGCATAGCCATCTGGAAAATTTCATTTTTTTTCTTTTCTCCACCAGAGAAACCTTCGTTAACAGAACGGTTTGTGAGTTTAGATTGAATTTCAACAAGTTTTTTCATTTCTTCCATTCTGTCTAAAAACTCCTTAGGAGGCATAGGGTCAAGTCCTTTATACTTACGTTGTTCATTAATAGCAGTACGCATAAAATTGGTAATACTAACACCAGGAATTTCAACAGGATATTGAAATCCTAAAAATATACCTTCGCATGCACGTTGCTCAGCAGGTAAATCAAGCAGATTAAGTCCGTTATAAATAATTTCACCCTGGGTAACTTCGTAATTTTCGCGTCCTGCAATAACGGAAGCTAAAGTACTTTTACCAGTACCGTTGGGTCCCATAACAGCATGAACTTCACCTTGTTTAACATCTAAACTAAGACCTTTAATTATTTCTTTTCCATTAATGGAAACATGTAAATTTTTTATTGAAAGCATAATTTATAAAATAAAAATTAAAAAAAAATTAACCTACACTACCTTCTAAACTAACAGCTAAAAGTTTACGAGCTTCAACTGCAAATTCCATAGGCAATTTACTCAATACATCTTTAGCATAACCATTAACAATAAGACCTATAGCACTTTCGGTGCTTATACCTCTTTGCTGACAATAAAACAATTGGTCGTCCGAAATTTTGGAAGTAGTTGCTTCATGTTCAACAATAGAAGAAGTATTTTCAACTTTAATATAAGGGAAAGTATGAGCTCCGCATTTATCACCCATTAACAATGAATCACACTGAGAAAAATTCCTGGAATTAGAAGCATTTTTAGTCATTTTCACAAGGCCTCTGTAAGAATTATTACTTTTGCCAGCCGAAATACCTTTTGAAATAATTGTAGAACGAGTATTTTTACCAAGATGTATCATTTTGGAACCAGTATCAGCCTGTTGGTAATTATTAGTAACAGCAACAGAATAAAATTCTCCGGACGAATTATCACCAAGCAATATACAACTAGGATATTTCCAGGTAACTGCCGAACCTGTTTCAACCTGTGTCCACGAAATCTTAGAATTAGCTCCTTTACATATACCTCTTTTAGTTACAAAGTTATAAATACCTCCTTTACCTTCTTTATTGCCAGGGTACCAGTTTTGTACAGTAGAATATTTTACTTCAGCATCTTTCAATACTATAATTTCGACAATAGCAGCATGTAATTGGTTTTCGTCACGCATAGGAGCTGTACAACCTTCCATATAACTAACATACGAACCCTCGTCTGCAATAATCAATGTGCGTTCAAACTGTCCCGTACCAGCAGTATTAATTCTAAAATAAGTAGAAAGTTCAATTGGGCATCTAACTCCTTTAGGAATATAACAAAAAGAGCCATCAGAAAAGACAGCCGAATTTAATGCAGCGAAGAAATTATCGCCGTAAGGCACAACCGAGCCGAGATATTTCTCAATTAGGTCAGGTCTTTTATGAACAGCTTCACTAAAAGAGCAAAATATTATTCCCAAATCTTCAAGCGTCTTTTGATAAGTAGTTGCAACCGAAACACTATCAAAAACGGCATCAACTGCAACGCCCGACAATCTTTTTTGTTCGTCAAGCGAAATGCCGAGCTTATCAAAAGTAGCTCTTAGCTCAGGGTCAATATCGTCGAGCTTATCAAGTTGTTTCTTTTCCTTAGGAGCAGCATAATAAATAATATCCTGATAATCAATATCAGGATAACTTACTTTAGCCCATTTGGGTTCTTTTAAACTTAACCACTTTTCATAAGATTTTAATCTGAATTTCAGTAAAAATTCGGGTTCATTTTTTTTAGATGAAATAAATTTTATTGTATTTACATCTAATCCTTTAGGAGCTATTTCAGTTTCAATATCAGTAAAAAAGCCATATTTATAATCGCCCGATGTTACTTCGTTCAAAATGTTATTATTATCATCTTTCTCCATCATAATTTAAGTATTAAATTAGTCTAAATAAATCAGCTAAAGAATTAACAAAATTATAAAAAATATTAATGTAAAAACAAATATTATTCTAAAAGGATTAAATCTTATTATCAAAAAAAACAAAAATAATAAATTAAGGTAAAAATAAAATACAATTAAATGCAATGTTAATAAATTATAATAAAAGATAAGGTTCTTAGTTAGTAGCAAGTGTTTAATAACAATTTGAAAAAGAGAACACTAAAACATACAAAAGGTTAAAAATTTGCATATCATATAATACTTATACTAAACAGGATTTAGCTCATACAAAATAGTATATAATTACTGCTAAATAGTGATTCACTGATGCTAAATTGGATTCTAATTAATCTAAATTGGATTCATAATGATCTAAATTGGATTCATAATGATCTAAATTGGATTCATAATGATCTAAATTGGAT
>CAZDEU010000167.1:0-5372 GCA_964504265.1 uncultured Bacteroidales bacterium | reverse complement strand
TATATATTAACAAACTAATGAATAAGAACGAAAACAAGCCGGATATTAATTTATTGTTTATAGGAAATCCAAATTCAATACACGATTTAAAATGGGTTGAACATTTAGCATATTTATATTCAAAAAAAATATACTTTTTACCTACATGTAAAATTAATGATAGTGTATTGTCGTCGTACGGCTATAATAAACTAAAGAATTTTTTTTTTTTAAACCCCTTGCCAGTTTTTTCAATTATTAAAATTAACAGACTTTTAACGGGCAAAATATATTTAAATAAAATTATTTCAGATTATCATATAAATTTAATACATATATCTTTTGCTACACCCAATGTTTTATGGGGTTTATTCGTCAAAATTAAATATGTTATTACTATACATGGTTCTGATTTATTACATGTAATACCAGGTTTGCTAAATAGCAGTGGCATAAGAAGTATTTATAATAAATTTCTATGGCACCTTTTTAAAAAATCTTTTAAAAAATCAAGTGCAATAACTTGCGCTTCTAATCATCTAAAAGATAGATTTATTGAAATGTTTGGAGAAAGCAACAAATTGTATGTGATAAGGTCGGGTATTGAAATTGATTTTATTTGTAAAGCTCCTGATATATTTCCGAACGATTTGCCCGATGATTATAAAATTGTTTTTTCGCCACGACTCATAAGTGAAATATATGATACATATTTACAAGTACAAGCTTTGAATTTTTTACCTGATGAAATTATTAAAAATTATTATTTCATTTTTATAGGTTATAACGAGACCAATTATTCACAAAAAATACTAAAAAAACTTAAAGAACTTGAAAAAACAAAAGGGTTTAAATTTAAATTTTATCCATTAATAACTCCATTTCAAATGTTTTCTTTAATAAAACGTTCTTCACTTGTTATAATGACACCACTAAGCGATGGAACACCAAGCACTGCTTTAGAAGCAATGATACTTCAAAAACCTTTGATTGTTAGTGATTTGAATTATGATGCTGAAATTTTTGAAAATAATTGTTTTAAATTAAAAGAAAGATCACCCGAAAAATTAGCACAATTAATTGACGAAGCTTTACACAATTACCCTGCTTCTATGCTTTTGAATGCGTATAAGGCTGTTAATGAAAATGGAAATATTAAAATTGAAATGCAAAAACTAAAAAATATTCATGAATCTGTATTAATTCAAGAATAAATCCACAAAAACAAAAAATTTTACAAATGAAAGATACATATACATTAATTTCATTTAAAGAACATATAAATAACGATTTGTTTAATTTTTTTAAAAGAGAGGTTTCACAAGAATTAACTGAACAAGTTTTTTTATGGGAATATTATCACGAAAAAAGTATTTTAGTGTATTTTGAAAAAAATAGTGATCAAGTTGTTGGTACTTATGGGATTATACCTTATTTCGTTGAATATTATAACGATATAATTTGTATTGCGAAAGGTGAAACTACTTATATTAAATCGTCAGAACAGGGGATTGGTCTATACGAATCAATGTACGAAAAAATCGTTAGTGAATGTATTAATAATAATATTGTTTTAACTTGGGGATTTTCCCATTTAAATAAAAACCTTTTCAGGAAATATGGCAGTATAGTAGATGACACCTGCCTCAAAGAATCAATTATAATAGTTAAACCCTGCTTTAACAAAAATATTTTATCACAAAAAAAATCTTTCTTAAAGTATTTATATCATATATATAGATCATTTATTTCTTATTTTAAATATTTTGTTTCATTAAAGTTTAATAAATCTGACAAGTATATAATATCTGATAATTTAAAAAACAACGACGATATAATTAAATTATTCACTAAATTAAAAACAAAATATCCTGAATTATTAAATATAAGAATGGATATTGAATTTTTAAATCACAGAGTATTTAAAAATCCATTCAATCAGTATTTAACATTTTTTTTATATAGTAAGCATAATGAGCTTTTAGGTTATATTTTTATTTGTTTAAATAAGAAAAAAAACGCTGCATTTATTGCAGACTTAAGCGCTATTGATGAAAAAAACAAAGAAATATTATTAAGAAAAGCTATTAAGGAAATTAGAAAAAATAAAGATATTAATTCTATCAATTGTTTTGGTAACATTAGCAATATTTTAATTAAAGAGAATTTTAAACTTTTAAAAAAATATGGTGCAAAAAAATATTCAATAAATATGCATATTAGTAGTACAATTATAGATAAACACTTTAAGGATATTAACTCAGATGGTTATTCAAATTGGTATATAAATGGATTATGGACTGAAGGATTAACGCAATAAACCCAAAATTTTAGTTTATTCTAATTTTACTTAACAATAATTTTATTTCCTCATCATATTTATTTTTTTTATACCATTTAACAACCTCACCAGCCGAAGTAAGCCAAGCATTTTTTTCAAAAGCATATTTTAATACTTCGTTATATAAAACACCATTTTCTTCATTTATACCCGAATTATGCCATAATATTGTTAATACACCTTTGTTTTTAGCTGTTTGGTCTATAAGCTCTTTGATTAATTTTATTTTATTTGAAAAATCCATTCTCATATAAAATGATAAACTGCCATCCATTATATTTAATGGTAGTTCCATTATGTTCATAAAACAATTGCTTTCTAAATTAAACGGATAAAATGGATGGCACATTCCATTTCTGAAACCAGCACAATCGGCGTAGCCTAAAGTAGTATCATATTTTAAATCAGCTTTTTCAAGAAAATTCCATGTGTTAGGTAGTTCGAATTTTAAATAATGGTTTCGGTATCCAATTACTTCAGTACCTGCCGCCATTTCAAGTCTTGCCTTTTCAACTATTATTTTATTTAAATTATTAAAAGCATTATGCCCCCCATGCAATCCTATTTCGCAATTATTTGCTTTAATTAATTCATAAAGTTCATTTATTAAATTTACATCATAATTATAGTCAACCTCACCTTTCAATAATGAAAGGAAATAGAAACTTGAACGTGCATTGTATTTTTTTTCAATATTAATTATATTCGAAATATGAAAAGGAGAAGTTATTTTTTTTGAAAAAATTGATTTAAAATATTTAATTTGATTATATATGTTTAATTTTGATATATTTTTTATGATGTTAACTGTATGCCTTTTCCAACTAGCAACATCATACAATACATCAATATCGTGAGTCAAACATAATGCAAAAGGTTTGTTGTCGGGGTAAATTGGATGAAATCCTTGTTTAATAATATATTCAGAAACAACAGGCTTAAAAATATTAGCATTTTGGGAAGCCCAAAAAGTATTTCGGTTAAAAATGTCTTTATAAACAGGATTATATTCATTTTTTAAAGAAAACAAATCCCATAACTCTTGTTGATTCACTTTTATGATTTAAATTTCATTTTATTAGCAAATATCTAATAAAATTTTTATTTTTGTACAAAATTAATGTTATTTTTAATAACTTTTGTTTGTAGATAATTTTTTGAAAAGTTTTGTAATATTTTAGCATAAATATAAATAAAATAATTATGAACTATATTAAAACACATATAATCTTAATTTCACTTGTATTTATATGCGTTCTTCAATCATGTAAGCCTGAAGAAGAGTTAACAGCTAAAGTTCCTTCGCTTTACACAACCAACCTTACTAATATTACTGATTCTTCAGCAGTTTCAGGCGGTGATATTATTTCTAGTGGAGCTGGTTTTGTAACAGAAAGAGGCGTTTGTTGGGCTATTTTTCCTCAACCAACAATTGATAATTATAAAACAAGCGATGGCAGTGGAACAGGCGTTTTTACAAGTAATATCTATGGATTAAATGCCGAAACTTATTATTATGTAAGAGCTTATGCCACTAATAGTGCAGGTACTGGTTATGGCGATGATATTAAATTTTTTGCTACTTCAACACCTGTAGTAACAACTGCTGATGTTACTGATGTTACTTCTTATAGCGCTGTTTGCGGTGGTAATGTGATAAGTGATGGTGGCTCACAAATTACTGACAAAGGAATATGCTGGGATACTAAGCCACATCCAACTATTGAAGATTTTCATGTTTTTAGCGGTCAGGGATTAGGTAGTTTTGTTAGCATCATTGAAGGATTAATGGAAGACACTATTTACTATCTTAGAGCTTATGCAACTAGCGAAAATGGGATTACTGGCTATGGCGAAGAGCTTATTTTTAAACCTGTTTTTATTTGTAGCGAAGATTTTAGAGATAATAGAGATGGAAAGATTTATTCCTCAGTTTTAATCGGAAATATATGTTGGATGAAACAAAATCTTAATTATGGCACTTACGTAACTTCATCAACAGGGCAAGATGCTTTTGGCACTCAAAAATTTTGTTATGATAATAATTCTACATTTTGTGATGTATATGGAGGAATGTACACATGGACCGAAATAATGGACGGAAGTCTTGCATGTAATGGCACAGGAGAGACACAACCAGAGTGCAATAATCATGTTCAGGGTATTTGTCCTATTGGCTGGCATATACCTTCTCATTTCGAATGGACAACTTTAGAAAAATTAGCTGGAAGCGAGCCTGATTCTTTTCCTTTTAATGAAGTAACTAAAGGATGGTTGGGTGTTGATGAAGGTAATAATTTAAAAATAAATAACCCAATATATTGGAATAATGAAGGACAAAACACTTTAACTTTTAATGGATTAGCTAGTGGTTATTATTTGGGTGTGTATGGTTATATTAATGAAAGATGCAAATGGTGGACTTCAACAGAAAGCGGAAAAAATAATGCTTGGCACAGAGGTTTAGAAAAAGGACAAAAATCAATTTACAGATTAAATATAAATAAATCTTTTGCCTTTTCATTAAGATGTGTTAAAAATAATTGATTGCTAAATATTACATTAAATTTATTATTTTTACACTTTATTTGTATTTTATTAACAATATCAATTTTAATTACATAACTAATGTTTATTAATTATTTTAAAAATATTTTTTGTGTTGCAACAATTTTAATATTGGCTTTGCTGCAATCTTGTAAGCCGGAAGAGGAGATTACTGCAAAAGTGCCTTTACTATATACAACTAATGTAACTAATATAACTGACTCTTCCGCTGTTTCGGGGGGCGATATTATATCAAGTGGAGCATCTATAGTTACAAATAGAGGCGTTTGCTGGGCAATTTTTCCACAGCCTACAATTAATGATAATAAATCAAATGACGGTGAAGGTACAGGTGTTTTTACTAGTAATATTTACGGATTAAATGCAGAAACTTATTATTATGTTAGAGCTTATGCTACTAATAGTGTAGGAACTGGATATGGCGATGACATTAAATTTTTTGCTACTTCAACACCTGTAGTAACAACTGCTGATGTTACTGATG
>CAZDEU010000166.1:1390-5403 GCA_964504265.1 uncultured Bacteroidales bacterium | reverse complement strand
AGGTATCTAACTCTTGAGCAAAGGTATCTACTAGCGCAGTTGAAAAGTCTAATACACGGAATAATAAAACTAACACTTACAATAAAGCGACAATTGAGTGAAGTTAATTTTGAGAAATTTTATAACTCCTAACCTTGAATAATCTAAATTATAGAATACAGCGGTATTTTTAGTGCTATTTAGTGCTTTGGGACCTTGAGGTAAAACCAAAAAACGGCGATTATCAGAAATAATCGCCGTTAAAACAACATAAACAACATTATTGATTAATGTCATCAACATTATCAATAACCGTATTTTCATCATTTTTTTGATCGTTGTCTAAACCATTAATTTGATTTTCAACTTTTTGTCTTTTAATAATTCTCTTAGTTATTTTAGTAAAAGTGAACATTTCTCTTTTAGCAGGCAAATTCTTGTAAAAAGGATATGCAAGAATACAAATTTTAATTACTTCATCGTAAATATCATTCAATGCAGTTCTTCTGTTCAACGAGATTTCTTTTGACAATAATTTACTTTTTTCCTGAATAGCATTTGCCTTATCAACATCATTAGCACTAGAAATAATATCGTCAATAATATTTTCGGGCATACCATTATTAACGAGGGTTATTCTTAAATCGTTAGTAAAATTAGTTTTAAAGGCAAAAAGCAAATTAATCAAATAAACTTGGTTTTTTTGGCGAGCGATAATATAATACTGATTAAATCCGAGCAATGTAAATATATAATCTTTTTGTGAAGAATTATCTTTAAAACAAACATCTACAAAACGTTTAAAGTTTGCAAGAGTTTGTTTAACTTTTCCCATTAACACAACAAGATTGATAGTAGCATCTTTTAAATCTTTTTTAGCATAAATGCCTAAAATTTGATTTAAGATATTATCAATGCGCAAGATTAAATCATCTGCATATTCTATAGTCCATTTTTGGTTAACAATAGACAAATCCTTGATGTTGTCTTTAAAATATTGGGCTATTGTTTTAGCCGCAAGCAACATAGTTACATCTTTGCAATTATATTTTCTTCTAATTTTTTTCATAAAAAATAAATTTTAAATTAATAATAATAACCTTATCAAGACTAAAATTACTACATAATGAAAAAAATGTAAATAGCTAATGAGTAAGTATATAATTTGGATGAGTAAAATGGTATTTCCAATTAGTATCTGAAAATTATAATAGAGGCTAATTTTTTATGATGTTGTTAAAAAGTTATTAGTTTTAATAATAATTGGAGTCAAAATAATTATGAGAGAATTATTTAAACTATTAACCTCTGTTCAATAAAAACATAAACATAGTAACAAAAGAAGAAAAAGCAAATTCAGCATAGAAAATATTTTGCGTATAACTTTTTAATAATATGAATTTAAGTATAACACCTATAAATAATTTTAAAGCGAAATTACAGGTTTCAAATAAAAAATTAACTTTGTATTTCTTTAAAAAATATAAAGCAATATGTAATGTCGAAAGAAGCTAAAGCAAGAATAAAAATTAATAAGCTTTTAGAAGAAGCGGGATGGCGATTCTTTGATTCTGAAGAAGGAAAAGCCAATATATTGTTAGAAAATAAAACCAAATTAACACAAACTGACATTGATGAATTTGGTGAAAACTACGAAAAAACCCAAAATGGCTTCATCGATTATTTATTGCTTGATGATAAAGGCTTTCCATTAATTGTGCTTGAGGCTAAAAGAGAAGAAATTAACCCTTTAACTGCAAAAGAACAAGCACGTAGATATGCCCAAACAAATAATTGCAGATTCATTATTCTCTCGAACGGCAATCTCCATTATTTTTGGGATTTACAAAGAGGTAACCCAAATATTATTTCAAAGTTCCCTAAACCTGAAGCTGTAATTGGTTATACTGAATTTAATCCTAAACCCGAATCATTAATAAATGAAATTGTTGAAAAAGATTATATTGTTAAAACACAAAAATATGATTACGCAAGCGACCCTCGATATATTGATGATAAGCAGCGTGAAGCTTTTATTGACGAAAACAAATTAAGGTTTTTGAGAGATTACCAAATAAAGGCTATAAAAAGAATTCAAGAAGAAGTAAAAACAGGTAAAGACCGTTTTTTGTTTGAAATGGCTACTGGAACTGGTAAAACGCTTACCGCTGCTGCTGCAATAAAACTATTTTTAAGAACAGGTAATGCCCGAAGAGTTTTGTTTTTGGTTGACCGTTTAGAATTAGAAAATCAAGCTTATAACGCATTTAAAGAATATTTAAAAACCGATTATAAATGTTGTATTTATAAAGAAAACAGAGATGAATGGCGACAAGCCGAAATAGTTGTTTCAACCGTACAATCTTTTCTTTTCAAAAATAAATATAAAAGAGTTTTTGCACCAAACGATTTTGATCTTGTAATTTCTGACGAAGCACACAGGAGCATTGGCGGTAACAGTAGAGCTGTTTTTGAGTATTTTATTGGTTATAAATTAGGGCTTACTGCTACACCTAAAGATTATTTAAAGAAGGTTAATGCAAACGAATTAAGCGAGAAAGACCCACGAGAATTAGAAAGAAGAATGTTGTTGGATACTTACACAACCTTTGGCTGTGAAGATGGTAAGCCAACATTTCAATATAGTTTATTAGACGGAGTAAAAGGTCATTATTTAGTTAATCCTTATATTGTAGATGCACGAACCGAAATAACTACACAATTAATATGTGAGCAAGGTTATATAGTTGAAATAATTGATGATGAAGGTGTTGAAACATCAACAACGTTTTCGCATAAGGATTTTGAAAAGAAATTGTTTTCAGAAAACACGAATAATATTTTTTGTAAAACATTTTTAGAAAACGCATATAGAGATCCTGTTACAGGTGAAATTGGAAAAACAATTGTATTTTGTGTTAGCCAGAATCATGCAACTAAAATTGCTCATATTTTGAATAAGTTAGCCGACAAAATGTTTCCAAACAAATACCAATCTGATTTTGCTATGCAGGTTACTTCTATTATACCAGATGCACAGCAAATGACAATAAATTTTACAAATAACCGCTTAGGAGGTAAAGGAAATTTCAGCGATTTGTATCAAACTAGTAAAACGAGAGTTTGTGTTACAGTAGGCATGATGACAACAGGTTATGATTGTCCCGATTTATTAAATGTTTGTTTGATGAGACCAATTTTTTCGCCAACCGATTTTATTCAAATTAAAGGTAGGGGTACCAGAAAATATAATTTTAAGAACAAAGAAGTTTTAAAAGACCTACGATTAATAGAAAATATTACACCAGAAACTTTAGAAAAAAAGAAATTTAAGCTATTCGACTTTTTTGCAAATTGTGAGTTCTTTGAAGAGAAATTCAATTACGACGAAATTCTGAAATTGCCTGTAAAAAGTAATAAAGCAAAAGGAAGTGGCGAAGTTGTCGATTATAATACTGATGAATACAACAGCACAATGCCCGACCCATTAATATCTATTAAAGTAAAAGAAGTTGGTGAAGAGGGTATGAAGATAGACCGAATGTATTTTGAACAATTTGAAGATAAAGTTAAAGAAGATGAACAAATCAAGGAATTAGTATTACAAAAGGATTTTGAAGCAATAGAGCAATATATTATAAATAATATTTTCGACAAGCCTGAAGAATATTATGATATTAATAAGTTAAGAAATTCAGTAAAAATTGACAGGCGTTTATCCTTAAAAGAAATTATTGAGAAAATATTTGGTTTTATACCATACTTTAAAACTAAAGATGAATTGTTAGATGAAGAATTTGATAAATTCGACAGTCGTTATTTGCCAAATGAAGAGTATTTTAGTTATGCAAAAGATTTTTTTAAGAGTTATATAACAGATACCGAATTCAGAGACATCATCGAAAATAAGAAATACGCATTGTTAAACACTAATCCAAACGGAGAAGTATTTAGGAAGTTACCGCAAGAATTACGTTTCACAATTCCTGAATATATAAAAGACAATGTTTCATTAAATAAATTTGTATCATAAA
>CAZDEU010000166.1:0-1290 GCA_964504265.1 uncultured Bacteroidales bacterium | reverse complement strand
ATGTTAGATCAAGAAACGAAGCGCAGAATAGACACGGCGAGAGATATATTAGTCGGCAAGTTACCAAACCCACAAAGCCAGGTTGAGCAAATTACGATAGCAATGATATACAAGTTCATGGACGACATGGACAAAGAAGCAATAGAATTTGGTGGCGAAGCAACATTTTTTACAGGCGAGTATAATAAATACGGCTGGTCAAAAATCTTTGACCCTAAATTAGGAGGATATGAGATGTTGACGTTATATGGTGAAGCTATTGCAAAGCTAAATCATAACCCAGGAATACCGCAGTTGTTCAGAGATATTTTTAAGAACGCATATTTACCTTACCGCGACCCCGAAACATTAAAGATGTTTTTGAAAGTAATAAACGAATTTAGGTATGACCACAGCGAAAAATTAGGCGATGCGTTTGAATATCTTCTTTCGGTATTAGGCAGTCAGGGCGATGCAGGACAATTTAGGACACCGCGGCACATAATAGATTTTATGGTTTCGGTAGTGCAGCCAAAGAAAGAAGAAAGTATATGCGACCCAGCCTGTGGCACGGCAGGATTTTTAATATCATCGTATAAGCATATAATATCGAACAATACCAAGAAGAACAAAGGCGATATGCTAACGCCAGATGAAAGAAAGAAGTTAATAAACAATTTTGTAGGTTACGACATATCGTCAGAGATGGTCAGGTTAAGTTTAGTAAACTTATATTTGCATGGATTTACTTTACCAAGAATATATGAATACGACACATTAACATCGACAGAGCGGTGGGGCGATTATTTTGATATTATATTAGCAAATCCGCCGTTTATGACACCAAAGGGAGGAATACGACCTCACAAAAAGTTTGCTATGCAAGCAAACAGGAGCGAAGTATTATTTGTCGATTACATAATGGAACATATAAATCCGACAACCGGACGAGCAGCCGTTATAGTACCCGAAGGCATAATATTTCAGAGTGCCAATGCATATAAAGAGTTAAGAAAATTATTAGTTGACAACAATTTTCTTTATGCAGTAGTTAGTTTACCTGCCGGTATTTTTCAACCTTATAGTGGAGTAAAAACTTCAATATTATTATTAGATAGAAGCATAGCCAAAAAGACCGATAATATTTTATTTGTAAAAATAGCAAACGATGGTTATAGCTTAGGATCACAAAGAAAAGAGCTTACAACAAGCGATTTGCCTGAGGCAAGTAATTTTATAAAACAATATATTGCAGCAGTTAGCAATAACAACTTCTCTAAAATTGATTTGGAAAATTTACCGCTAAATTCT
>CAZDEU010000165.1:0-5418 GCA_964504265.1 uncultured Bacteroidales bacterium | reverse complement strand
GGCTTCAAGAAATAACTTATTCTAAAGACGTTATGGAATATATGTGCGAAAATCTTGAAAAACTCGAAAAAGAATATCTGGAATTATTTACAGGTTATAGTAAAACTAATGTTAAGCAATATCGTTTTTTCTATACTCCTTCTAACTTATCACCAAGTATTACAGTGCCTTTATTTAAATTCTCAAATAACGCAGGCGTGCTCAACATATCTGATACTACCGGACAACTTATTTTTCTTGAAATCATTAAACAAGGAAGTACTGATGCTTTGAGCAATTATATTAAAACAATTGATGAAAGTGATAGTGGAAAAGACAAGAAAAAAGAAAATGGTATTTTTTACCGAATACCCGAAACAGCCAGAATTAGTCTGATAGCTAACGAGGACTTAATGGCAGATGCATTTATTCAAGTGGCACAATTTGGAGCCACCACAAATTTACCTTTAAAAAACCTTAAAGTTAGCTTTTGGCCTAATTCGGGTGCCATAAGAACTATAAATTTTATAAAATAATTTTTGTCGTTAATTTGTCGATATTAAATTGAAATATTTTATAAATAGTCGACTTCTTTTATAAACAATTTTTTATATTTTCTTATTCCCACTTTAACAGATGGTGAAACATTTTGTTGTTCAATAATTTCTATAATATTAAGTATTTCGTATTTAATATCTGGGTATTTATGCGTAAATTGTATTAATTTATATATGGAATTTACTATTAACGCTGATTGGCTTTTACTATCTTTTAAAAAAAATATTAACCTGTCTAATAATTCACTTTCTCTGTATTCATCCAACATTGCTAATATGCTGCTTGCTATCATATTTCTTAGAACCGCAGCATTGTTTGTTGTCAGTATAATATCAACTATACTGTTTGAATGTACTTTTGCGTATTGCGGCACTTTTTTAAATACATTAAATAATAACCAAGATGAGTATTCGGGATATGGATATTCGGTTTCCTCTAATACCGTTTTTATCAGGTCATAAATAAGTTCCGGATTTTCTAAAATTGTTGGCGTTATTTTTAAAAAACCACGTTGTTTGTAATTTTCTGATATTATATACTTAATATTCAAATATTTGAAATGTTTTTATTTTGCATTCAAATATAATATTTTTGAATAAATTGTTTTTGAAACATAAATAAAAATAATAAAAAAAAATTAATTTTCTTCAAACCTTTTATAATTTTGTTTGTCAAATAAAGTTAATAAACAATAAGGAATAATGAATATGACAGTAAAATTAACAGAAAATCAAGCAAAAGATATAGCAACACAGAGGCAGGTAATTGAATTTTTAACAGTCGCAAATGAATTTTGCAGGCTTGTCGAATCTGCTTCTAAATCAAAAACAGATGTTTTTATAGAAACAATATTACGTTTGCTTTCATTGATGTACCTTAAAGGTTCATTATTGCCAAAATTTATTCCAAATGATGATACTGCAAACGAACGTTTTGTTAGTGAAGAACAGTGGGAAGATACATTCTTAACTCTTAAGGATTTATTTGCCGATGAAGATGCCTTCGACAAAGAAGCTAATATTGGCGAAACCGAACCTGGACATGAGCTTTCGCTGGTAAAAGGTAGCTTATCAGAACATATTGCTGATATTTGGCAGGATATTAAAGACTTTGTTTTATTATTTAACAAAACAAATACGGCGGCAAAAGAAAATGCAGTGTGGGCATGTTATTTACTGTTTAGAGAAAACTGGGGTTTCAAAACTACTGAAGTTATTAAAGCTCTTCACCAAAAGGTTTTTATGAATGTTGATAATCAAAACTTTGATGATTAATTTTTTTGTTTTTTATCAATAATAATATTTGCAGTTGAGAAATCAAGCAAATTGAAAATTTATATGCAACAAATGTGTTTATGATATAATTTAAAAATTATTTAAAAACTGAAAATCAATATGATACCTTTGAAAATCAATAAATTTAATCAAATGAAAATTATTTTAAAACTATTATTTGTCTTGGCTTTTTGTATATTCATCGCTATTCCTTCTAATTCTGAAGACTTAAAAGAAGGATATAAAATTGTGGTAAAAATAAAAAACTCAGTTGACAGCATGTTAATTTTAGGGCATTATTATGGTGAATATCAATATGTTGACGATACTGCAAGATATGAAAAAGATGGTACTTATGTTTTTACAGGTGATAAAGATTTGCCTGCTGGGGTTTACTTCATTGTTCTCCAAAACAAAAAGCATTTTGAATTTGTAATTAATAAAGAACAAATTTTTTCAATAGAAACGGATACTACTGAGCTTCTTAGAAATATGAAATTTAAAAACTCACCCGAAAACACTAGGTTTTATGAATATCTTAATTATGTAGCTGTTTTCCAGAAAGATATTGAGCCTTATCAGGAAGGATACAAAAGAAGTAAAGAAAACGACATCAACGATTCAATTGATTTTTTTAAAGAAAAAATTTCTTTTATTGATGAAGAAGTCAAAAATTACAAAATCAATTATATTGAAAAAAACAAAGACGATTTAATGTCTAAGGTGTTTTTAGCGTCAAAAGATATTGAGCTGCCCGATGCTCCGCTTAATGAAAATGGTTCTAAAGATTCTCTTTTTCTTTATTATTATTATAAAAATCATTTTTTCGATAATATTGATTTTTCTGACGACAGGCTACTCAGAAGTCCAGTTTTCCATGGTAAACTTAAACAATATATATCTTCTGTTGTTAGCCAACACCCCGACTCGCTTATGGCTGAATGCGATATGCTTGTAAATAAAGCGAGAGCTAATAAAGAAGTCTTAAAATATGTTATTTGGTATTTAACTTATTATTATGAAACATCAAAAATAATGGGATACGACGCAATTTTTGTCCACATGGTCGAAAATTACTATATGACTAAAGAAGCTTACTGGGTAAACGAAAAAGTTCTTGAAAATATTACTAAAAGAGCTATGTCTTTAAAACCTGTTTTGATAGGTAAAAAAGTTTCTAATCTCATTATGCCTGATTCTTCGGGAAGACGCATGTATTCGCTTTATGATATTAAAGCCAAATATATTATTTTGTATTTCTGGGACCCTGATTGTGGTCATTGTCGTACACAAACTCCTGCTTTAGGTAAATTTTATGATGAAAATAAAAGTAAAGGTGTTGAAGTATTTGCAATTAATATAAATAATTCAAGAGCTAAAGAATGGATGAAATCTGTTAAGACTTATAATTTGAAATTTATTAATGTTTGGGATCCTCAAAACCAAACTAATTTCAGAAAAACTTTTGATGTTTTCTCTTCACCTGTTCTTTTTGTTCTTGACAGCGATTTTAAAATTATTGGGAAAAAATTATCTGTAGAACAACTCCCTAATTTCATAGACAGACAAACCGAATACGAAAACAAAGAAAAACAAAAATAATTATTCTTTTTTCAACGCATTATAAAGAATTTCTATAAGATGACAGGTTTTACGACCTGTACCTTCAACATGTAATATGAAATTCGTCATTTGTTAAAGAAGTGAAAACAACTTCAGAGCCATCCGATAATATTGCTTCTATACTTATTTAATGCTTACGTGTACTTCCATATAGTAAAGAACGTGAGCCTCAGGAATTGTTGCCAATCATCCCACCAATCATACATCTATTAGAAGTAGATGTTTCGTGAGCGAAAAACAAACTATATTTTTAAAGTTTAAAATTTAATTCATCCAAAACTACTACTGGGTCAACCTTTACTTTTTGTTTTCGGTATCAATATTAATAACCGAATTCATATATTTTGAAACATCAACCACAATGCCTTTGCCCACTACCTGCTCTGCAAGTGAAGTGCCTGCAGTACGTGGTATTAATGAAGTTTTAAGTTCTAACGCAAATTCTATAAGTAACTTAATATTATCTTTATCGGTTGGAAAAGCCACTGCTTCAGGCACTTATCTGTAAACAGACGCATCGGTTGCATATAATAATCGCCATTTTAAACTTGTATATAAATCGCCCTTAAACTTCTTATTTATTTCGGTAAACATAATATAAATTTAGTTTAAACAAATTTATTAAATATTATATGATTGATTCAAAAAATTTTTTCTAAACCAAAGTTCAAAAGCAGGGTCTAAAAATTTATATTTTTCAGAAGAAAATTCAACAATATCGTTATTTATCAATATATTTTTATTTTTACTAACATTGCGAGGCGTACCTAATCTGTACTTTGTCATTACGTTTGTTGATGTCATTTTAGTTTCTTTGGATGCTACAGCTTTTAAAAAATTTATCTGTGTTGAGCTAAGGCATTCAATTTCTCTTTGATATAAGGGTGTATTAGCATTAATTACCTCGTTTAAGGCAGTTTGTATTTCTCTTTTAGTAGCTTGTTTATTAGATAAGTTCCATGTATAATGCGATAGTTGCTGAACATACCACGAATGATTTTGCATAACATCAGCAATAACACCAGCATTCTTGATGCTAATTTCTTTATTAGTTCTTTTAAAATTTTTAAAAATAAAGTCCACCCATTTATTTCGTTCAATTTTAGGTAAAACCATTATATCGCCAAAACGATAAAAGGGTTTAGAAGGATTATCAAAAATATCAGTCATCATGTGCCTTTTACTTCCATAAAGACAATAAGTAACTGATTTATGTCTTTGAAACGAAGCTCTCAATTTTTTCTCAAATTCTTTGAAATTAGGGAAACTGGCTAAATTTTGAAATTCATCAATACATATTATATATTGAAGTTTCTTTTGTTTAGCAATGTTTTCGGGCAGATTAAGAATTTCATCACTATGTTTTTGAAGCTCTTGCCAATTAAAGCTAATACTGAAATCACTATAAGGGTCAGGGCTAATATGTATTTGCGGAACTATTTTTTTAAACAACTTTTTAGTAGAACTAACCCATTCTTCCCATTTGGAACTTGAGTGCTTGATAACTTCTCTGGCATAAAGCTCTAAAAACTCAGCTTCAGAACTAACAGAAAATAAATCAATTACAGCAATTCTGAAATCATTTTTATTTTCAGAAATTTTATAAGCAACCTTCTCAACTAAAGATGATTTGCCCCAACGGCGTGGCGAAAGCAATATGGTATTGATACCACCTTTTAAATTTTTTTCTAATTTTTCGATAGCTTGCTCTCTGTTTGTAAATGAAAATTCACTTACTGTTGTTCCATAAATAAAAGGCGATTTATCCATTTATTCATTTTTTTAAGAATATAAGTGCAAATATAATAAAATTTTTAAAAAATTATACTATTTAGTATAATACCATTAGGTATAAAAAAAATTATACCATATAGTATAATACCATTAGGTATAAAATATAATCATTCTAAAATACTGATTTACAAATTTTTAAATAAATTCAAGATTAACTTCTTTAAGAAATTTCTTTTCTAATAAGCCGGCA
>CAZDEU010000164.1:0-5418 GCA_964504265.1 uncultured Bacteroidales bacterium | reverse complement strand
TCGTCAATATCCTGATAACCTCTGTCAATTTGTTCAATATTTGAAATAGTACTTTTACCTTCGGCTGATAAAGCAGCAATAAGCAAAGCTACACCTGCTCTAATATCTGGTGAAGACATAGCAATTCCGCGTAGAGGATATTTTCGATTTAGCCCAATAACAGTAGCTCTGTGTGGGTCGCATAAAATAATTTGGGCACCCATATCAATAAGTTTATCTACAAAAAACAATCGACTCTCGAACATTTTTTGATGTATCAAAACGCTGCCGTTAGCTTGAGTAGCAGTTGCAAGGGCAATACTGATAAGGTCAGGCGTAAAACCAGGCCAAGGAGCATCAGCTATCGTAAGAATTGAGCCATCAATAAAAGTGTCGATTGAATAGACTTCTTGAGCAGGTATAAATAAATCATTATTTTTTGATTCAATTTTAATTCCTAATTTTCGGAATACTTGTGGAATTAGTCCAAGGTGTTTCAATTCAACATCTTTAATAGTAATTTCCGATTGTGTCATAGCGGCAAGTCCAATAAAGCTACCTATTTCTATCATATCGGGCAAGGTAGTATGTTCGGTACCTCCAAGTTTATCAACACCTTCAATAGATAAAAGATTAGACCCCACGCCTGAAATTTTAGCGCCCATACGGATCAGTAAATTACATAGTTGAAGAATGTATGGTTCGCAAGCGGCATTAAAAATTGTAGTAATACCTTCGGCAAGAACAGCAGCCATAATAATATTAGCAGTACCAGTAACAGATGCTTCATCAAGAAGCATATAAGCGCCTTTAAGTTTTTTTGCTTTTAGAGTATAAATATTATTTTTAGTATCGGCTTCAAATTTAGCACCTAATTTTTGTAAGCCTATAAAGTGAGTATCTAATCTTCTTCTGCCAATTTTATCGCCACCTGGCTGAGGAATGATAGCTTTTCCGAATCTGCCAAGCAGAGGTCCAATTATCATAACAGAACCTCTAAGGCTCATAACCCTTTTCATAAAAGCCGGGTCAGATAATTTGTTAATGTCGGGTGAAGCAGCTTGAAAAGAATAAGTGCCTTTTTCAAGTTTATGTGTAATAACGCCTAATTCATCTAATAATTCTATAAGTTTAACTACATCTCTTATTTCGGGTACATTGTAAACAGTAACTTTTTCGGGAGTTAATAAAGTAGCACAAATAATTTGGAGTGCCTCATTTTTAGCACCTTGTGGTTTAATTTCTCCTTTAAGGCTTTTGCCACCGTAAATTTTAAATGTATCCATAATAAAAAATTTATATTTTAGATTTTCTTTTGTTTTTGTAGTTTTGCTGAGAGTATGCAGTTCCTGATTTAGAACTGCCGTTGCCGTTAATATACTTTCTTTTCTTAGCCTTAGCTATTGTTTGTTGTACATATTCAAGTTTTACAGTATCGTCGAGTTTAAGCTTACCAGCCGAAAAAACTTCAAGATGCAGAGCTATAACATCGTCGGGGACAGTTTCGCGGTTCCAGTTCATATAAAGTTTTTTCAAAGTATTGGCACAATAAATTTTCAAAATTTCTTTTTCATCGCCTTCAGGATATTCAGAAACCTTTTCAATAATACGTTGAATGCTGTAACCATAGTGTCTGAATTTAATATTATTATTTTGATACGATACTTTTTGAGGTTCAGCGTGTATAAACTGAGCAGGGTCGGGTTTAGGGTAGGGCGAATCAACATCAAGCTGAAATTTGCTGATAACGAACAAATGGTCCCATAATTTACGTTTAAATTCGCCTGTGTCTTTGTTCTGAAAATTAAGCTGTCCCATAGCATAAATTATAGCTTTTGCAGCTTTGTTTCTTTTTTCTCTATCTTCTATAGTTAAGACATAGTCAACCATTTTTTGGATGTTTCTCCCATATTCGGGCAGAATTAGTAGTTTTCTTGTTGTGTTATACTCCATTAGTAATATTTAAAGATTATAAATAAGTGCATATTTGGATAATAAAAAAATGATAATGAAATAATTGAATTTATTATGTAATAAGTTGTTTTTCAGCAAATTAAATCACTATGTTATAATTAATAGTTTTGCAAATTTAAGTAAAAGTTGTTTTTCTCCAACTGAATCAAAAAATACACTTGCTTTTTTATTAGCTCCTGCACCTTCAATTTTAAGTACTTTACCTATACCAAACCTTTGATGTTCAACCATCATGCCTTCTTTTACCAATTTTGAATCATCTGCATCATTAAATTTGTTAGATGAATTAATTATTTTTTCTTTTTTAACAAAGTTATTTATAGATGAATTTTTTTGTTTAGTTATTAGTTTAGGTTTATTATTAGGGAAAGATTTTTTAAGAGTTGAATTATATCTTCCGTAAGTTTCAATATATTTTTCGTCAATTTCACTTAAAAAACGGCTTGGTTCACAAATTATTGCCTCTCCATAGCGATATCTTGATTCGGCATAAGAGAGGAATAATCTAACTTTTGCTCTTGTTAATGCAACATAAAACAAACGTCTTTCTTCTTCAAGTTCTTCACGTGTATTAAGAGATAGAATAGAAGGGAAGAGGTTTTCTTCAAGTCCGCTAATAAAAACGTAAGGGAATTCGAGTCCTTTAGCTCCGTGTATAGTCATTAATGAAACTTTGTTGTTATCGCCTTTATCGTCAGTATCAGCATCGGTAAGCAAGGCAATGTCAAGCATAAATTCATCTAATGTTCTTATGGTATTGACGTTTGTTTCATTGTTTGTATCGCTAAAATTAAAATTGGGTAGGCGCTCACTTTCCGAAAACTCTTTAATACCGTTTAGCAATTCTTCAATATTTTCGTATCTGCTAATTCCTTCTGGCGTTTGGTCTTGAAAAAGCTCTTTTAAAATACCTGTTGAAGAAGCAATTTTTTTAGCAACTTCATAAGCATTTTGTCTTTTAATTTCGGTAGCAAAGCTCTGAATCATTGTAGCAAATTCGGAAATCTTTTTTAAAGTACCTTGATTAAGGGTAAGTTTAGCTTCAGCAGGCTTGCTTATAACTTCCCATAAACTAATGTTCAATTCACCTGCTTTAGCAATAACAGCCTCCATTGAGGTTTTTCCGATACCACGAGCAGGAAAGTTAATTATTCGTAGCAAAGCCTCGTCGTCGTTATGATTTATAACAAGACGAAAGTAAGCAAGTAAATCTTTTACTTCTTTTCTTTTATAGAACGATAACCCACCATAAATACGATAAGGGACATTGAGCCGTCTTAAAGCTTCTTCAATTGCTCTTGATTGAGCATTTGTTCTGTACAATACGGCAAAATCGCTATTTGGTAGTTGTTCATTAACCTTATATTCAAATATCGTATTAGCAATAAGATTGCCTTCTTCATTATCCGACATAGCTCTGATAATTCTGATAGCAGCACCTTGTTCATTGTCGGTCCATATTGTTTTAAAAATTTGGTCCATATTATTGACAATAATGCTGTTGGCTGCCGAAACAATAGTTTTAGTACTTCTGTAGTTTTGTTCCAGCTTAAACTCAGCATAATCGGGGTAATCATTTTTAAAATTCAGGATATTACGTATATTGGCACCTCTGAAAGCATAAATACTTTGAGCGTCATCGCCAACAACGCAAATATTTTCGTGTCGTGCAGCAAGTTTTTTTAGTATAAGATACTGAACTTCGTTAGTGTCCTGATATTCATCAACAAGAATATAATTAAATTTGTTTTGATATTTAAGCAGAGTTTCAGGGAAATTATTAAGCAAATGATAAGTATAAAGCAGTAAATCATCAAAATCCATAGCATAAGCCTTTTTTAATCTTTTTTGATAATTCAAAAAGATTTCACCCATACGGGGTTTACCAGCTTTCTTATCTTGAAGCATAATCTCTTGATTATTGACATACTGATTAGCACTAATCATATTTGTTTTTGATGAAGAGATTCTGTGTAGTATTAAACCTGGCGGGTATGCTTTAGGGTCAATATCATTTTCTTTAAGAATAGATTTGATAATACTTTTAGCATCATCAGTATCATAAATAGTAAAATTTTGAGGGAATCCGAACAAATGGCTTTCAGTTCGGAGCATACGAGCAAATATAGAGTGGAAAGTACCAAGCCAAACATTTCTTGCTTCAGAGCTACCAATAAGGTTTTCAACTCTTTCTTTCATTTCCCTTGCAGCTTTATTAGTAAAAGTAAGAGCAAGAATGTTAAAAGGGTCAATGCCATGCTTTAATAAATAAGCAATCTTAAATGTTAAGACTCTTGTTTTCCCTGAGCCTGCACCAGCAATAACCATCGAAGGTCCTTTGATATGTTCAACAGCAGCATGCTGTTCTTTATTTAATTGAGAAAATAAACTTGTATCATTCACTTTAAAACTTGTGTTAATATAATGCAAAAATAATTGTTTTTTGTTATGCTTTCAATAAAAATTTATAATCTTATGTTATTTAAAGCAAAATTATATTTATTGCTATAAAATATACAATAAATTCTATATAATTAAATTAATTATATATTAATATAAAAAATAAAAGCAAATTTGCTTTATTTTAATCCTCTTCACCAAAAACGGTTTGCAGAATTTCGCTAACTCTTGCTGCAGGGTCATTTCTAATTTTAAGTTCTTCGTCTGCAACAAGAACAAATAAACCATCTAAAGCTTTTGTGGTTGCATATTCGGGCAAGTCGGTAGTAACAGGTTCGCTACCTGGCAATGAATTATATTTAGATATTACTTCGTTCCAAGCATCATTTGCACCAGCCGATTCAAGTGAGTTTTCAATACTTGGTTTAAAAGCGTTTTTAAGTTCATTAAAAGTTTTTGATTTTAAATATTGAGTAGCAGCGTCATCAGTGCCTTTAAGTATTCCAAAAGCATCTTCAATTGTAATACTGGTAATGGCATTTATGAATATTGGTTTTGCAAATGAAGCGGCATCTTCAGCAGCACGATTGAGATTCAGAACAAAATTGTCAACAAGAGGTTGTCCAATAAGAGGAATTGAGCTAACAACATCTTCAACAATTTGAGCTTCTTCAGGAAACAAAATCTTTATACCTGGTTTTGCAATGTTGTTGAAATAACCATCAATTTTGTTAACCGCAGTAACTGAATTTTCAGTACCAACGGTCAATGCTTCTTTTAAACCTGCAATTACTTGCTCAGCGGTTAACCCTATTTCTTCGCACGATACAATTGGTAATAAAACCAAAAACGATAATATTAAAGGTAATTTTTTAAACATAACAAAATTTTTTGTAAAATTAATAAAAATTTCTATACTATAATACAAAATAATAAAAATTTACGAATTACGAATTACGATTGAAGATTTTGTTTGAAATAAATAATATTAATAGATAAATAATATATTATTGTCGTTTAATTATCCTTTTTACTTTACAAACTTTACAAACTTTATAAACTTTA
>CAZDEU010000163.1:4128-5623 GCA_964504265.1 uncultured Bacteroidales bacterium | reverse complement strand
AGAAACAAAAGAAATGTTAGCAGAAAAAGATGAGGTGTTGGCGGAAACAAAAGGAAAATTAGCAGAAAAAGATGAGATATTAGCAGAAACAAAAGGAAAGTTGGCAGAAAAAGAAAATATTATTAACAAACTATTGGAAGAACTTAATAAATTTAAAAAATCATGATATATTGAAATATGCTAATGGAATAGATTAATCTTAGGTGTTTTGCATTTTTTTTATAATTTTGACATAATTATTAATGTTTTAAAAAAATGAAAGCAATCAAAACAAAATGGCATATAGCATTAGGAATTTTTTTTGCATTATTATTAATGTTAACATTTTTCTCATGCAAAGAAAAGCTACCACCTTTGCTTGCAGAAAAAATAGAGTATGATGTTATTGTAAAAAACAATGAAGGTAATACCGACTGGTGGGTTCAGAATTTAGAAGGTCCGCAACGCGAAAAAATTGTGAACGCTCTATTTGATGCTGCAAAATCAGGGCAATACAAAGTTTATGATTATGGGAATAATTTATTGGAAGGCAAGGACTTAGATCTGCTCTTTAAACACATTGAAACTTATACGGTTCCAAGTTTATCGGATCCTGAAACTGATTCTATAGTAAGTTCTGAAAGCGAAATTGACAAAAGAGACATCAACAGAATAATATTTCTTGAAAAATGGTATTTTGACGAAAAAAACCTGAATCTTACAAAAAAGGTAATAGGCTATGGTCCTGTATTAACTAAATATATTTACGACAGCGAAACAGAAGAAAGAATATTAAAAGGATATATGCCATTATTCTGGATATATTTGGACGATGATTATCCTGACAAACTTAAGAATTAGATTTTTTCGGCTTACCTGCCACAACAAGCACCATTTCTCCTTTATATTTTTTACTTTTAAAAATATCTGATAATTCTTTAAGACTACCTCTGTATGTTTCTTCATAAATTTTAGTAAGTTCCCTTGAAATAGAAGCCTGTCGGTCTTCGCCCAAATATTCACATAATTTGTCTAAAGTTTTACTAATTCTGTGAGGAGATTCATAAAACACCATAGTACGAGTTTCTGCTGAAAGTGATGTAAGCAAAGAAGACAAGCCCTTTTTTACAGGCAAAAATCCTTGAAACAAAAAAGTTTCGCAAGGCAGACCCGAAATGACTAAGGCAGGTATCAAAGCAGTAGCACCTGGTAAACATTCTATTTCAATACCATTACGAACGCATTCGCGGACAAGTAAAAAACCAGGGTCAGAAATTCCGGGAGTACCTGCATCAGTAATAAGAGCTACCGATAATCCATTTTGAATTTTTTGAACTATACCTTCAACATTTTTATGTTCATTAAAATTATGATATGAAACAACAGCTTTAGAAATTTTATAATGCGATAATAAAATAGATGCTTTTCGGGTATCTTCGGCTAATATCAAATCTACTTCCTTTAAAACATTTAAAGCCCTGAGTGTAATATCCTGCATATTACCAATAGGAGTAGG
>CAZDEU010000163.1:0-4028 GCA_964504265.1 uncultured Bacteroidales bacterium | reverse complement strand
ATGGTCGTAATGAGCAGTAATAACAATAAAACTATCTTTGTGAGCATAGCCAGGTATATAGCCAATTACATTTCGGGTATTATGTTTTTTATGAAAAACATTTTCTGAAGTTATATGAACTTTTTTAGTTTTTTTAAAACTTTTTTTAAGAACATCGGCCGAAAACCAAATATAGCTTGTTGCTCCATCGTGAACACTCCATGCCGGCAATTTATCATATTCAAAAAACAAAGCCGCAGCATTAAAAGGATTCAAAATAAGTTTAGATTTTACTTTATTGTCGGCAATAATAACTTTATCAGAAAAATCAATTTTTGATAATTTCATGAGGTAATTAATGTTTTCCAATTTTTTCGCTTTTAGACGAAATACAGTTTTTTCGCCATTAACATAACCTGAAAACGCATTAACATTGAAATCTTTAGCAGCCTCATATTGTTTATCAACTGACGAAACAGAAAGTTTACCAGGAAAAGTGTTGATAGGAAAAGAATAAGATTGAAAATATGTATTATTCCATTTATGCAGATTATATTTATTAAACTCGCCTGCTATAAACTCGGCGGCAATGCTGTCGCCTCCATGAACATATCCTCTGCCGTGCATATTTTCAGATGCAAGTTTTTCAACTATTAATTTTGCATAATTAAGGTCCTGTGCATAAAGCCCCGAAAACAATAATGCAATTAATATACATATAAATCTAATCATATCAAAAAAAATTATAAAAACCTTCTTGACACTAAATCAATTAACATTAAATACGATTCATTATTAATATCCCATTCATTTTTTTCTTTACACAAATTAATAAATTCATTAGCTTCGTTCAGATTTTGTTTTTCGTTAAGAGCATCAATAAATATATTATAATCTTGCATATTTCCATCAAACAGATTATTTATAAATAAAAATTTTTCATTAATTCTGATAGCAGTTTTCAAGTCAGTAATGGGCGATTGTTGCATTTTTGAGGCAATAGAGTTATTATTAGCCTGTTCTGCAATTATATCGTTAAGAGATTTTTTATCGTCCTTAAATTTGTCTGCTACAATAGGTTTATTATTATTTTCTGCAAAAAGGTCTAAACCTTGCGACTGTGTTGTTTTACTTTTTTTGCGTTGAGAAGGCTGTTGAACCTTTTCTTTTTCAGTTTCAGTTGTAGAAAACAAATCAGTAGCGGGTTCATTTTTATCAAAACTAAGATCAGTTGGTTCAGCTTCTTGAACATTTTGCGGTTGGTTAGCAATTACCTGTTCGGTAATTTCTTCGGAAATAATTTCTTTTTCGTCTAATGTTTTATCTTTTTCGTCTAATGTTTTATTAGACAATTCCACATTAGGAGTATTAACAATTTCTTCATCAAATTTGTGTTCCACATTAGAAATAACCTTATCAGTTTCAGATTTTTTATCAACAACAATATTTTTAGGCTTAGAACTACAGTCAGAAAGGTCTTTATAGCACTGATAAAGTTTTTTGATGTTATCTAAAACAATATCAATTTCGATAAGAGGCACAACATTAGTATAACTTGTAATAGCTGCAGTTTGTTCGTTAATTACTTCGCTTAATCTTTTGATTTCTTCAAAAATAATTTTTTTGTTCATAGTATTTGAAAACTTTTTTAAATTTATTAAGTGATTTATTTTATTTTTGTGTAAACGAAAAAAAATGTAAAGATAATAGGATAAATTAAAAAAATAAAAGATGTTTTTAGAAAATACACCACATGCTATAAACCACTCAGGTTATATTGAAGTAATATGCGGCTCAATGTTTTCGGGCAAGACCGAAGAATTAATCCGCCGTCTTAAAAGAGCAAAAATAGCAAAATTAAAGGTTGAAATATTTAAGCCAGCCATTGATGTAAGATATGATGAAGAGAAAGTAGTATCGCATGACGAAAATTGTATAATTTCAACACCAGTACCTGCATCTTCAAATATTTTGCTTATGGCTAACGATGTGGATGTTGTAGGTATAGACGAAGCTCAGTTTTTTGATGACGAATTGGTGTCGGTGGTAAATATATTAGCTTCGCGTGGTATTAGAGTAATTATAGCAGGTTTAGATATGGATTTCAGAGGTAAACCTTTTGGTCCTATGCCTGCATTAATGGCAACTGCTGAATATGTTACAAAAGTTCACGCAATATGCGTTAGATGTGGAGCTTTAGCAAATTTTTCGCACCGAACTATCACTAATGAAAAACTTGTTGTTTTAGGAGAAATTGAAAGCTACGAACCTTTATGCAGATTATGTTATACAAAAGCCCTAAAAGCAGACGAAGAAAAAACAAAAATAATAACAAGTAAAAAATCTTAATTTATATATACAGTTTTCCTTATTGTCTTACCTTCTTCTAATCTTATAACCGAAGAACCAACTAAAGGAGGAGTAATAGTAACCGTACTAGTATCGGCACTAGCATATACATCAAGTATAGCCTCAAGCTTAAAAGTAGTTTCAAAAACTCCATTTCCATCGGTAACTCCATTTACCTTAACATCGTATTTTTCAATCAATACATCAGCATTTGGTACAACCTTCAATGTGTCGGACTGAAACTTAACGGTAATAACAACATTAATATCACGGTCTTTTTTACATTGCGTAAACAGCATAGCTGAAGCAACAGCTATTGACAATAATATTACAATTTTTTTATTAAAAAAATTCATAATGTGATATTTATAACATGCTCGTTTCATATAAAATGTATTTTTAAATATTGTATTTCAAATTATTACTTTTTTGCAAATATAATCAAATCTTAAATTATTTGAAAATTTGTATAAAAATTTATTTGAAATTTATATTAATATGTTGTTTCTAAGGAGCTTTTGAAACATTTTCCGCTAAAATATTAAATAGAATTTTCTATTTTAGAATTACGATTAAAAATTTATCTAAATAAATCATATTTTAGCCTTTTATTTTTATTATTAAATCGTCATTAGTAATTTGAAAATCCATTTTGTGAACTATTTAGATGTTATTTCTATGTAGCTAAAAAACACTGGGCTAAAACATCCTTATCAAGATGTTGTTCATGCGGAGCTAATGAAATTTTATTATGAAAATCTGTGAACATTAGTTGCATCAGTGTTATATTAATGGCTTATATATGTTTTCTGAATTTTTTGTATGAAATACAAGTTAATTTTTTGTAATTTTGAAACGAGCATGATTGAAAAAACACACAATGAAATGATTAATAACATGCGGGTTTCATGTGATACCTTTGAAAATCAACAGATTAATCATATAAATAATGACAGATATAAGTAAAAAATGTATTTTTAGAATTTTGCATAAGGATAATCTCGAATATATTCTAAAAAATGGATTGTTTGCTCAAACACATGCATCATTTTATAATAAAAATATATAAATATAGGAGACAGCGTACTGATAGCGCAGCGTACTGATTATCCTGTCAGAATACAACCTCCAAGAGGTTTTCTGGGGGATTATGTACCTTTTTATTTTGCTACACTAACTCCTATGTTGAATATAAAAACAGGGTATATGCTTATATTAACTAAAAAGTACCCCACGTCTTTTAGATAGCCTATTTTATCATAAATTTCCCCTAGTATTAATTCTGTTCCTATAATTTGCAAATGGTCATTTGCAATATTATTTACAAAGTTTTCTACAACTAAATCATCGTACTCAACAAAGAGTGATTGATTGCCTGAAATCTTCTCCATTTCAGTCTTTGCCAACAATGTCATTAATTCTTCTTCTCTATTTGTATTAGCACAACCAATAGTTTTTAGAACCTTATATTTGCCTCTGTTTTTATTAATTATCTGGATACTTATTGTACCGCTTTTATTCTTCTTTTTTCGCACAAACATACCTCAAAAATACAACGAGACACCCAAAAAACAAAATTTTTATTCATAACTAATTGATTATCATTTATGAATTTTTAGGGCGCAGATGTGCTGCACAAAACAGGAAATCACGATGTGTAAGTTTAAACCATGCTCTTGCAAACACATCTGCGAAATATT
>CAZDEU010000162.1:0-5720 GCA_964504265.1 uncultured Bacteroidales bacterium | reverse complement strand
AATATTACTTTTTTTAATAAGTTTGCAGTCAATAAATTATTAAAAAAGCTATTAATGTTCATTACTATAATTGATTCATTTGAAAAGTATCGCAACAAAAATGCTTTATGCATAAAAGATACATATTATACTTATGGACAATTAGAATATTATACACATTCAATAAGCGAAGAAATTATAAAAACACTGCCACCCGACGATTGTGCAATTGGAATTTTGGCAGTTGACGATATTTTAACTTATGCTGCATTGTTAGCTGTAATGTTTAATGGGAAAGCCTATGTGCCAATAAATCCATTGTATCCGCCATTCAGAAATGCTTCAATAATAAAGGAAGCTGGTGTTAAAACTGTTATCTCAGCTCTTGATAAAAATCAGACTGTAAACATTTGTGGCACCGATAAAATAAATTATTTTAACTCCAATAAAAAGACTATTAAACCAATAAAATTTAATACAAAATATGATGCTGACAATACACTGGTTTATATTCTTTTTACTTCAGGAAGTACTGGCACACCTAAAGGTGTACCTATAAGCAGAAAAAATCTTTTTGCTTTTTGTGATGCTTTTTTAGATTTAGGGAAAAAATATTCGTCAGATGACCGTTTCCTCCAGATGTTCGACCTTACATTTGATCTTTCTGTTGTTTCTTATATTATACCATTAATGTTGGGCGCTTGTATATATACTGTAGGAACTCCCTCAGGTGTCAAATATACCGAAGTATATAAAATTTTAGATAAGTACGAAATTACTTTCGCATTAATGGTACCTTCTATTATAACTTCACTAAAACCATATTTTGAAGATATTTTACTCAATAAATTAAAATTCTCATTATTTTGCGGCGAAGCTCTAAAAGTTGATATTATTAATGAATGGCAAAAGTGTGTGCCTAACGCATTAATACAAAATATTTACGGACCTACCGAAGGTACTGTTGTTTGCTTTAATTATGATTGCATTGCTGATAATATTAAATCTGCTAACGGCATTATTTCTATTGGTAAACCAATGAAAGGTACTTCGCCAATCATTATTGACGAAAACTGCAATATTATTGAAGATGGTTCTAAGGGGGAATTATGTATAAGCGGTAATCAGATTACTAAAGGATATTATAATAATCCCGATTTAAATAATGTAAATTTTATAAATATAAATTATAAAAATCAAGAAAAAGTATTTTACAAAACCGGCGATATTTGTTACAGGGACCAAGAAGGCGATTATATGTATTGTGGACGAATTGACCACCAAATAAAGGTACAAGGCTATAGAATTGAACTTAGCGAAGTTGAATTTTATGCTGAAAAATTTGCCCAAGGCAACGAAATTGCTGCTGTTACAAGAGTTAACAAACAAGGTAATACCGAAATTGTTATTTTTGTGAAATCAGATAATGATATTAAACAGTTTTTGTATAATTCTATGCGTAATGCCTTGCCTTCGTATATGATACCATCTGATATTAAAATATTGAAAAATTTTCCATATAACTGTAATGGCAAGATTAATAGAAAAGAATTATATAAATTAGCCGAAATCCAAAACTCATAAAATGGATAAATCAATTAATATTAGACCTGCCAATAAAACTGATATTCAATTTATTGCAAAAGCAATTATTGAATCTGAAAAAAGTGGCACTACCACCTTTGCTTATTCAGAGATTTATGAAATAAAAGAAAATGATTTTTTTGACATTCTTGTAAATATGTTGTCAGAAGATATTGAAGGACAGGAGATATGTGTTTCAGGTTTTTTAATTGCAGAATTAAATAACCAAAGAGCCGCCTGCTGTTGTTCGTGGATAGAAGGTGAAACGGGTTTGAGTAGCGCTATGATTAAATCAAATTTAATGTCGGCTTACATACCCCACAAAAATTTGTTGAAAGCGGCTGAGAAATCAGCACTTCTTAATAAAATTTATATTGAAAGAACTAAAAACAATATTCAAATAGAATCTGTTTATACTGAAAATAAATTCAGAGGAAATAAATTGCCATCTCTGTTGATTGACAGGCAAATTAAAAGATATAAAAAAGAAAATAATTCTTATGCTGAGCTTATTGTTGCTGGGACTAACAAAAAAGCAATTAAACTATACAAAAATATTGGCTTTGAAATTTCTCTCACAAGATTTTGCAACGATAAAAATATTCTGAATTATTTGCCTTCAGATTCTATAATTTTAATGCGTAAATTATTAAAATAAAAAACAAATAAAAATGACTGACAATGAAATATTAACAAAACTTATATATGTTTTTGTTAAAGTATTTAAAGATAATTCATTAATAATAAATGAAAATACTTCGGCTAACGATATTGCTCAATGGGACTCGCTTACTCATCCTGTGTTAATTGATGCTGTTGAAAGCGAATTCAAAGTAAAATTTAAACTCAAAGAACTTATCAGAATGCAAAATGTAGGCGATTTGATTAAAATTATCAAGGAAAAATTATAAAAAACCATTTAAAAATAAAACGGCATATTGCCTAACATTGCAGCACTAAAAATTAAAGCATATAAAATTATAAACAATACAAATAAAGCACCGCAGGAAAGACCAATAATTGCACAAATTCTGCCTGCTTTCATATTTTTATAACTGCTTTCGGTATAATTTTTTGGATTTTCGTTGTATAAAGCCCCTGCTTTTTTTGATAAAACTAAAGCAATAATGCCTAATACTACTGAAAAAAGTCCATAACACCAAAAAATTGATACTGAAATAATACCTAAAACAAGTACACCTGTCGCATTAGGCAATGCAACTTGCTTGTTATTACTAATGTTAGTGCTAACATTTTGAGAATTTTCGTTTTTAAATTCTGTGTTTTCCATATTAATATTTATTAATTTTATAAATTAAAGTTTAATTCAGTATTGGCTTTGCTTAGCAATTTTTGAAAAAAAACAATCAATAATTTATTAAAAAGCTAAATTATAAAAAATATATTTGCGTCCAACTAATTAAATATTTTTTTATTCACAATAAATCATTTTTTATTTTTAAATTTGCATTTATTTATTATTTTTGTTTAAATTAGTACAATTTTTAAAAAATAATTTAATCTAAATCGTCAATTGCGTTTTGACAATTTAATAATGTTGAATAAAAATTACAAACCAATGAAAAAAATTCTATTACTATTAGTAAGTATTGCAATTTCGTTTGCTTCATTGCAAAATCTTAATGCTCAAAAATCAGCTTTAATTAAAGCTAATAAATACTATACTGCATTAGATTACTCAAAAGCTATACCTTATTACGAAAGAGTGCTGAAGAAAACAGAAGGCGATATTGAAACAATGATAAAACTTGCTGAGTGCTACAGACTAACTAACGACGTTAATGCAGCCGCTGATATGTACGCAAAGGTTGTAAATCAACCAAATTCTGCTCCTATTTACAAATATTATTATGCACAGTCATTAATGAGCCAAGGTGAACACAAAAAAGCCGAAGAATATTTAAAACAATATCAAGAAGATTCAAGAAGTGAATCTTTTATTAAATCTATTAATGAATTGTCAAAATATTATAAAGACAGTTCAAATTATACTCTGCAAAAAGTTAAGTTCAATACTAAATTCAGTGACTTTTCACCTTATGTATTAGATGATGGCAGGGTTATTTTTATTTCTTCACGACCAAAAGCAAGACTAATCAATTACACTCACGGTTGGACAGGCAATAATTTTACAAATATTTATGTAACCGAAAAAAACAAAAAAGGAAAATATAAAAATCCCAAAATGTTTTCCAGAAAAATTCAATCACACTTAAATGAAGGATCTTTTGCCTTTAGTGGCGATATGAATACTATTTATTTTACACGAAATTCTGTTTATAACAACAAAAGAGCCTTAAGAGGCAACGATGGCAAGGTTAAACTTCAAATTTGTCAGGCTTCTTATTATCCTAAAAAGAAAAAATATAAAAATGTAGTTGAATTTGAACATAATAATACTACTTTTAATTATGCTCATCCAACTGTTAGTTCTAATGGACAATATATTTACTTCTCGTCCGACCGCCCTGGTGGTTATGGTGGAATGGATATTTGGATGTGCGAAAGACAAGGTGATAAATGGGGAATCCCTGTTAACCTTGGCGAAAAAATCAACTCTCCAGGTAATGAAGTTTTCCCTTTTCTGCAAGCCAACAATAAATTATATTACTCTTCTGACGGTCTTGGAGGTCTTGGCGGTTTAGATATTTTTGTTACTAAACTAAATATTTCTAATGGTAAACCCTTTGGAAAATCTTTTAATATGGGAGCTAAATTAAATAGTAATGCCGATGATTTTGGTATTTTCTTCGACAAAGAAGGTATGAACGGATACATTAGCTCTAACAGATGTGGTAACGACTCAAATGATGATATATTTGAATTTACTATGCAACAGCCCGTTAATCATAGTATTATAATTAAAGGTAAAGCTATTGATAATGAAACTAATAAACCTGTTGCAAATGCTGTTATCAAATTAAAAAATGATAAGGGTGAAATAATTGAACAAACTATGAGTGATGAAAAAGGCTGTTATGTTTTTGAAGGCGAATTTGACCACAATTATAATTTAACAGGCGATAAAGGAAAATATAATACTGCTACTAGCTCTGCTTCTACTATGAATGCTAAAGGTAAAAACGAAATTATTGCCGATTTGTCGTTAGAAGTTATCCCTTCAGCTAAAATTACACTTGCTGTGATTGATCAAAAAACTAAAAATCCTATCGAAGGTGTTAGGGTTAAACTTACCGACAGACAAACCGGAGCGGTTAAAGAATATTTTACTAATGTACTCGGTACTATTACTGCTCCATTAAACAAAAAAGCCGGCGAAAATATGATTTATGATATTAATTTAACTCATAATGAATTTTTGCCAAAAGATTTAGCTCTTACCAAAACTATTGCTGCTAACGGCGAAGTCAATGTTAAAGAAGAAATGTTTAAAATTGAAGTAGGACAAGATGTTGGTAAAGCTCTTGACCTTAACCCAATTTATTTTGATTATGATAAATTTAATATAAGACCAGATGCTCAGGTTGAATTGGATAAAATTGTTAAAATTATGAACGAATATCCAAATATGGTTATTGAACTTGGCTCACATACCGACTGCAGAGGTAAGGCTTCTTATAATATGGAATTATCTGATAAACGTGCTAAAGCTTCGGCCGCTTACGTCGTTTCTAAAGGTATTGATAAATCCAGAATTTATGGTAGAGGTTTTGGCGAAAGTAAATTGGTTAACGATTGTAAATGTGAAGGGAAAATTGTTTCTGATTGTTCTGATGAAGAACACCAAATGAACCGCCGTACCGAATTTATTATTGTTAAATTCTAATTTAATTATACTATATATTTGAAAAGCCTTGCTGTTATTTATTAGCAAGGCTTTTTTTATTTTGATTTTTAATATATGTTTTTTTGTCTATTTTTTAAAATTAAAGTGAGTTTAGTATGAACAGTAATAATCAACTGAAAGTTTTTTTAGAAGAAAAATTTAAAGAGTATAACAATAAAAATTTTATTACTACCGACCCCATTTCTATTCCTCATAGGTTTAAAAATAAAGAAGATATTGAAATTGCAGGTTTTTTTGCCGCTTCAATTGCATGGGGTGGTAGAAAGGCTATAATTAATAGTGCTAATAAGTTAATGGACATAATGGGAAATTCTCCTTTTGATTTTGT
>CAZDEU010000161.1:0-5735 GCA_964504265.1 uncultured Bacteroidales bacterium | reverse complement strand
AATTAAATATGCCCATGCTGAAATTAGATACACTACTATCGGTTTTAAATAGAGGCATGCTGGTTTTAAATATTGATTTGATGAGTTTAGATATAGGTATGTTGGTTTTAGATGCTGGTGTTTTTTTTTATAATTCATTTACTCCAATGTATCAAATATTATAATAAAAGTAAAAAAGCAAAAAATTATGTATTAATGTTGGTGCATTGTATTTTTTTTTTTTACTTTTGATATTTAAAATTTAGGTAGAAAATATTAAGTTTATCATAAAAGGAGGTAAAGTGAAACAAAATAACTCTTACAACCACATCGAAAAGGGCTTTGATATAGCACAGGCTTTTGCCGAAGCAAACAGATGTTTGCTGTGTTATGATGCTCCTTGTTCTAAAGGCTGTCCTGGCGGCACAGACCCGGTAAATTTATTCGCAAATTAAGAATGCGTAATATAACAGGTGCTGTTCGCACTGTTAAAGAAAACAATGTTTTCGGACTTAGTTGCGGTATTCTTTGTCCTACTGCTCAATTATGCGAAAAAGAATGTAGCGCCACCGAAATTGACAGACCTATTCGTATTGGTAAAATTCAGAGATTCTTAATGGAATATGCTTCTGAACTTGATTTTAATTTTGATTATGAAATTAAGCAAGTGACCGAAAGAGGTAATATTGCTGTTATTGGTTCCGGTCCTGCCGGCTTAACTTGTGCAGCCGAACTTGCTAAACTTGGTCATAAAGTTACTGTTTTTGAAGAAAAAGAAGAAGAAGGGGGAGTGTTAAGATATGGCGTACCCGAACATAGATTCCCTGTTGAATATCTAAAAAAAGAACTGAAATCAATCTATGATTTAGGTGTTGTTATTAAATGTAATACCCCCGTTAAAGGTGATAAATCTGTAGAAAATCTTTTACATAATGGATATGATGCAGTGTATATAGCTACTGGTTTATGGAATCCTGTTAGTTTAAAGACTAAAAAGCTAATCGGTTTATTTTCTTCTACTGATTTTCTTTTATCGATGAAAGATGGTAAAGAGCAAATTCTGAATGATTATATTAAAGGTAAAACAGTAGCTGTTATTGGCGGTGGTTCAGTAGCGGTTGATTGTGTTGAATCTTCAATTAAATTAGGAGCAAAAGATACTTATCTTATTTACAGACGTTCGTTTACTCAAATGCCTGCCGAAGAAGATGAAAAATTAAATATGCTTAACGGAGGTGCTCACCTTTTATTACTTAATCAACCTGTTGATTATAAAGATGAAAATGGTATTCTTAAAGGTATAGTTTTAAGAAGAACTAAACTTGGTGATAAAGACGCCAAAGGTAGAAGAACTCCTGTTGAAATAGAAAATTCTGAATGGTTTTTAGAAACCGATGTTGTTATTGAAGCTATTGGCTCTATACCTGCTCAAGATTCAGATAAAATGTATCCTTCTGTTGAAATTGATAATAAGAAAATAATTGTCATTGATACTGATACTTGTGCAACTAATGTTAAAGGTATATTCGCAGGTGGCGATATTGCTAATGGTCCTTCGCTAATTATTAAAGCAGTTAGAGATGGGAAAAATGCTGCAATTGCTATTAATGACTATTTATTAAAATAATGGAGGAAATGTTAATGAATAAAAAAATAGATTTATCAATAGACTTTTGTGGAGTAAAATTCAAAAATCCTTTTTTACTCTCTTCTTCTCCTGTATCTAACAGTGCTGAAATGGTTGGAAGAGCTTTTGACGCAGGCTGGGCAGGTGTAGCTTATAAAACCGTTGTAAGCGACAGATTACCTATTATTCATCCTTCGCCTCGAATGAAGGATTATAGTTATCATAACGACAGATTAATTGGTTTGCAAAATGTTGAGCAAACTTCCGACAGAGGTTTGGATGTTAATCTAAGAGATATTAAATATCTTAAAAAACATTGGCCCTCTCATATAGTAATGGCAAGTATAATGGGTTTTTCAAATCAGGAATGGGCTGACTTAGCTATTGCATGTACTGATGCAGGTGCCGATATGTTGGAACTTAATTTCTCTTGTCCCCACATGACTGTTGAAGGTGCTGGTGCAAAAGTTGGGCAGGTATATCAGTTGGTACAACAATTTACTGAAACTGTTCGAAAAGTTACTAATCTTCCATTAGTTGCTAAGATGACTCCCAATATTACCGATATGAATGTTCCTGCTTTGTATGCTAAGATGGGTGGTGCTGATGCTATTTCTGCTATAAATACTGTAAAAGGGCTTTCAGGAATTGATATTGATAAATTAGCTCCTTCGCTAAATGTTTTTGGTAAAGGTTCTGTTAGCGGTTATTCAGGACCTGCTGTTAAACCTATTGGATTAAGATATGTTTCTGATTTAGCGAGAAACAAAGACCTTCAACTTCCTATTTCCGGAATGGGTGGCGTAGAAACTTGGATTGATGCTCTCGAATATATTCTTCTCGGTGCCAGTACTATTCAGGTTACTACAGGTATTATTCATTATGGTTATGGTATGGTCGAAGATCTTAAAGAAGGTTTATCTGATTATATGATAAGTAAAGGAGTGTCGAAAGTTAGTGATTTGGTAGGTAAAGCTTTGCCAAGTCTTTGCGAAACTGATGCTTTCGACTTGAAACGTCAGGGTATTGCTAAATATGATTTGGATAAATGTATAGGTTGCGGTCAGTGTTATGTTGTTTGTCACGATGCCGGTGGTCAAGCTCTTGATTGGGATAGCAATAAAAGAAGACCTATACCTCTCGAAGATAAATGCCTTAGCTGTATGATTTGTAGCTTTGTATGCCCTGTTCACGATATGATTAAATATCACGAAATGCCTTCTTCGTGGAAACGTGAAGAAACTATTACTTTAGGTTGAAAAATAATTTAATTTTACTTCATAATTACTAACAAAAGTAAAATATAACAACAATATTAAATAATTGAATACTAACAAAAATTAATAAACATGAAATACCCTGAAATTAAAAATTTTATAAACGGAAAACAAGTTGAAAGTGCTACAGGAAAGTTATGGGATAAAGTTTGTCCGAATGACGGCAGTTTATTGACCAAAGTACCTTTATCTTCAACGGATGATTTAACTGTTGCTGTTAATGCTGCTGAAAAAGCTTTTGAAAGTTGGTCGGCTAAAACTGTTAAAGATAGAGCTTTAATCTTATACAAGTACAAACATCTTCTCGAAAAATATCTTGAAGACCATGCACGAATTATTCACGAAGAAATTGGTAAAACTATTGTAGAAGGGCGACAGGAAGTTGGTAAAAGTCTTGAGCTATTAGAATTTGCTTGTTCTATGCCTCAGGTAGCTTGCGGTCCAAACTTAATTGTTACTGCTGGTGTTGAATGTCGTGTTGAATATATACCTTTGGGAGTAGTAGCAAGTATAACTCCTTTCAATTTTCCTCACATGGTACCTCACTGGACTTTTCCTAATGCAATTGCTCTCGGTAATACAATGATTTTAAAACCTTCAAGATATACTCCAATTTCTGCATTACGTATTGCAGAATTGCTTGCAGATGCTGGATTGCCCGAAGGTGTTTTGAACGTTGTTAATGGCGGTAGAGAAGTAGTTGAAGCTATTAGCGAACAAAAAGGTATTAAAGCTGTTACTTTTGTTGGCTCTACCCCTGTTGCTAAATCTATTTATACTAAATCATCTGCTAATTTCCAAAGAGCATTAACATTAGGAAGTGCTAATAATCACCTTATTCTGTTACCTGATGCTAATGTTGATATGGCTGCGTCTAATATTGTTGCTTCTTATACTGGCACTGCAGGACAAAGATGTATGTCGGCTTGCGTTATGGTTGCTGTTGGTAATTGCGATCATATTATTGAAAAAATAGTGGAATTATCTAAGCAAATTAGACCTGGTTTTGAAATGGGAGCTATTATAACTCCGGAAGCTAAAGAAAGTATTACAGGTTATATTGATAGAGCTGAAAAAGATGGTGCAAAAATTATAGTTGATGGTCGTAATGTTGTTGTTGAAGGCAAAGAAAATGGAAATTATTTAGCTCCAACTGTAATTGACCATGCTACAAGAGATATGGAGATTGCAAGAGAAGAAAATTTTGGACCTGTTCTTACTATTGTTAGAGCCAATTCTTTAGATGAAGCAATAGATATTGCAAATTCTTCTCCTTATGGTAATGGTGGGTCAATATTTACTCAAAATGGTAAATATGCTCAGGAATTTATTCAGAAAATTCAGGCAGGAATGGTCGGCGTTAATGTTGGTGTTCCTGTTCCTCGCGAACCTTTTGGATTTGGTGGTTGGAAAAATTCTATTTTTGGTGCTGGTGATATTACAGGACATAGTTCTATAAACTTCTGGACTAAATCTAAAAAAATTACTACTAAATGGAATCCTGAAGCAAAACAAAATTGGATGAGTTAATTTTATATTTATTTTAAAAATATTTTAATTATGTCAAATAATATTAATATGAATGATTATATTTCTGTTGACGAAAGTGCTGAATTATTAGAAGTTTCTAAAAAATATACTTTTTTCCCTTGGAATGCTCAAAAAAATGTAAAAGCTGAACTTATTGCAAAAGCTAAAGGGGTTTATTTTTATACGGCAACGGGTAAAAAATTTCTTGACTTTGCTTCTCAATTGATTAATATGAATATTGGTCATGGAAATCCTCGTGTTGCTAATGCCGTTGCTAAACAAATGAATGATTTAGATTTTGTTTGTCCTGCTCTTTTTACAACTAAGGTAAGAGGTGAAGTAGGCAGAAAAATCGCCGAAATTGCTCCGGGTAATCTTACTAAAACTTTTTTTACTCTTGGCGGTGCCGAAGCTATTGAAAATGCAATGAAAATTGCTAGATGGTTTACAGGAAAACAAAAAATTCTTACTCAGTATCGCTCTTATCACGGTGCTACTCTTGCATCTATCACAGCAGGAGGAGACCCGCGCAATCAAGCTGTTTATCAAAATGCTATGCCTAATATTGTTCATTTTGAAGGTCCTTTCCCTTATCGTTGCCCTTGGAATGGTAAAACTGAAGAAGAAAGTTGTAACTTAGCTCTTCAACATTTAGAAAGAGTTATTCAATTTGAAGGTCCTCAAACTATTGCTGCTATAATTCTTGAAGGTGAATCGGGTACTTCGGGTTGTTTAAATATTCCTAAGGGCTATTGGCAAGGTGTAAAAGCACTTACTGAAAAATATAATATTCTCGCTATTGCTGATGAAGTGATGAGTGGCTTTTGCAGAACAGGCAATTGGTTTGGTATCGAAAATCATAATGTAGTTCCCGATATGATGGTATTTGCTAAAGGTATTACCGCTGGTTATTTGCCTTTGGGTGGGGTTGTTGTTTCTGAAAAAATTGCTGCATATTTTGATGATAAACCTTTGGTCAGTGGACTTACTCATTACGCTCATCCTGTTTGTCTTGCTGCGGCTAACGAAGTTCTTGATATTTATAAAGATGATAATATTTTGGATAATGTTCGCCAAATAAGAAATTATGTCGAAGACAAAGTTTCAGATATGGCTATGAAACATCCTTCTATAGGAATTTTTAGAAACAGAGGTTTGTTAGGTTGCATTGAACTTGTTAAAAACAGAGAGAATAAAGACCCAATGGCACCGTGGAATGCAACAGCCGCTCAAATGGAAATTATGGGCAAAGTCTCTGCAAAAATAAGAGAAGCAGGAGTTTACGCTATGGTTAGATGGAACTGGATTTTTATTGCTCCTCC